>JBEKGV010000096.1:0-9262 GCA_050012615.1 Acetobacteraceae bacterium
AGGCGAAAAGCTATCTCCTTGCCGCGAGTGACCCTGTATCGCAGCAAGAGCCGAAGCGCGGGCGATGCGAGTGTCGTGACACCAGCCCAGATGAATTCAATGATGGGCCTCAGCATCATCCACTCGCGCAGAGTTGCTCCGCCCGATCCGTGGCTTGGTTCATCGCCGCGGTGATCGCCGGAAGCGTCTCACGCCACGAATCGCGCGGCACCACGATGGCGGGTCCACACACCACTATGCCGCGTCCGAAGGGCAGCGGTATCGCCATGCGGTCCCACGTGTGAAGGACTATCCTACGGGACGTTCGCGCTGCGCAGGGCAAGATTGGTACAGCCGCTAATGCGGCCAATTGCGCCACGCCCCTGGCGGCGACTCTGCGGGGGCCGCGGGGCCCGTCGGGAGTGATGCCGACCATGGCCCCTCGCCGGAGCAGCCGTAGCAACTGACGCAACCCGTTTGCCCCTCCGCGCGACGATGACCCGAGTACAGGCTCGATTCCGAACTGGCGGACCACCACGCCAATGAGTTGTCCATCATTATGCTGACTCACTAAAGTATGAATCGGCGCCGGATGATAAGTCGGCGAGCGACGGGCCAACATCGCCAGAGCGGGCATCAACGGCAAATGCTCATGCCAAAAGCCGAATACGGCGGGAGAACCGGCGCCGTGCGGCGCGAAATTCTCGACACCGTCCAGTCTCCAACGATTGGTGCGCAAGATGAACCACAAGTAGGACCCAAGGAGATGGGACGCGAGGTAGAGAACCGGTCGGGATCGCAGCAACGATTTCATTGGCGCGCCGGTAGCATGGGAGGCAGGGCGGGGGAAGGTGACTTTCCCAGTCACTTATCCAGGTCGTAATTTCTAGCCGCGAGGCGGCGATCGCTCGACCATCAGACTTCGGACGCCGTTGCCCCGGCATGCTGGCGCAAGGCTTCTGTATGCGCGGCGCCAACGGCGATCGATGATCCCCCCAAGTCGCCGAGTGTCCTTGCGTGTGGAGATCCTCGGGTTTGGCCAACGATGACGACGGCTTCGAAGATGACGGGGCAGCGGCGCCCCTTACCGCCGGATTTTGTTCAGACGTGGCTGGCGTGCGCGGATCGAGAACTGGGGTGCATGCTCGCTTTGATCGTAATCGGGCATAGCCACACCATCCATTCGAGGATAAGGGTCCAGCACAAGCCCCAACTGCTCCGCGGCGGCTTCACCCAGATCGATTTTTCCTACCTCGTAGGGAATTTCGTCGACCTCGTCAGGATCCAGATCGACTCGTACCTTTCCCGCGGGAGCGAAGCGAATCTCGAACTCGTCCTCGACCGCAGCCTCGAATTCTTCAGTTGAGACTACACAAATCCGCACGACGAGGGCCCGCAGACAACCTCGCGCGAAAACGGAAACCCCGTCATCTTCGAGGGCGAGATGAAAGCAACACTCCAGGGACCGGATAGCTGGCAAATTCATTCGAGCCGCGACCGCCGCGCACTCCCCGGGAGTCGCGCGAACCATAACGTCCACCCCTGACGAGCCGATCATCGACAGGGAAACCGGGCGCTTTAGCTCAGAGGGCGGCAATTCGCCTCCTCCGCGGGCAAGAAATCGACCACGCCATGCACCAAGCCAGTAAGGCCTTGTGCTGCCAAATGGGCGCTCTGGGACAAAACGATTCCCCGGAGTCCCTCGAGCGAGCCGTCAGGCGGGAACTTGCCCCGCCAAACGTTCCGCAGGAGCGCCGCGTCCAGCGCTATTGTGTCGTCGGCGCCCAAGGCCGACGCGTAGGCCGCTGCACGGCCATGAAATGCTTCCCACATCGCTCGGACTTTCCGACCGACGGACAGATCGCCAGCGCCCATCTCCCGAAGGTTCACATCCATGTCACTGAACATCGCATCAAAAACCGCCTGCGCCAGAACGGGGCCCGGCGGCAACTCGCGCTTTAGCCGCTGAATAACCAGGAAAGCGTAGAGACCAACCATGTCGAACCTTCCATCTAGCGTGTCTGGCACGCCAAGTGTCGTGTAGAAGAAAGGTTCTCGTGCGGCTGCGACGGCCGCCGCATAGAGTTCAAAGCCCGCCCGCTCGTGCCGACCGCGCCGTATCAGGCCCAGCAATCCCACTATTCGCCTCTCTTCACGCGAACTCAGAAACCATTATCGACAGCCGGCCGAAGCGCGATCATGCGCGGCCCACCAATTGACACAGGATCGACCGTCGCCCCATACGCCATTGTAAGTGTTGCGGTCTATCCCCGCACGCTGTTTTATCATGAGGGAACGCGCCGAGTGCCAGCCTCGCCCAAACATCTCCTCAGGCCAAATTATCACCGCACGATCGCTCTCACGCTGTGCCTGTCCATGACGGCGTGCGGATGGATATTACCGCCGGCACAAACGAGGGGGAACAAGGTTGAGGCAGAACAATTGAAGGAGCTTGTGCCAGGCACGTCCACCAAGGCCGATGTCACGGCTCTGATCGGCTCGCCCACGCAGAGGGCGACGTTCGATGAAAACACCTGGCTGTATATTACCGAGGTCACCCGTCCCCGTCTTGGTCGGACTCTGGGCGTCCTCGACCAGGCGGTTGTGGTATTGACTTTCGACGATCGTGGCGTCCTGGCAGGGGTGAAGACAGTCGGCAACGATGACGCCGTGCCTGTCTCGGTTGCCGCCCGCACAACTCCATCTCCCGGCACCGAAGCGTCATTCATGCAGCAACTTTTGGGCAATATCGGCAAGTTCAACGCGGGTGGCGCAGCGGCTCCAAGCGGCGGCGGTGCCGGCCCATCGTCTGGCCGCGGTCTCTGAGTTGCGTGATCGGCTGATTTTAGGCAGTTTCCGTCCTTAAACCTAATTCACGGACGGAACGCGAAGATGGACGTTAATCATCCAGCCGGGACGCATTCTCAAGGCGCCGCGCTCGCGCTGCGCTATGGCATCGGGGCTGAGCCGTCCGCCGGCCCCTGGAACGATGTCATCGCCACCTTGTTGTCGCACCGGTCAGTCCGCGGGTTTCGAGCGGACGCACTGCCCCATGGCACACTGGAGACACTGATCGCCGCCGCCCAATCGGCCTCCACCAGTTCAAATTTGCAGACCTGGTCCGTGGTCGCGGTCACCGACCCCGTCAAGAAGGCCGCGCTCGCCAAACTCGCGAACAACCAGAAGCATATCGAGCAGTGCCCGCTGTTCCTCGTTTGGCTAGCCGACGTTTCCCGCAATGAGCGGCTTGGCGTTGAGGAAGGCGTGATATTGGAGACCATCCCACATTTCGAGACCTACCTTGTCGCTGCGATCGATGCGACGCTGGCCGCTCAAAACGCCACCGTGGCTGCTGAGTCGCTCGGCCTGTCCATGGTGT
Source organism: Acetobacteraceae bacterium (assembly GCA_050012615.1). GTDB lineage: Bacteria > Pseudomonadota > Alphaproteobacteria > Acetobacterales > Acetobacteraceae > Rhodopila. The sequence continues at coordinate 3,359 of JBEKGV010000096.1, forward strand.
ATATCGGGGCGCTGCGGAACAATCCGGTAGAGGTCGGCCGACTGCTTGGGCTACCGCCGGGGGCGATGGGCGTGTTCGGCATGTGTGTCGGCTACCCTCTGCCGACCGTCACCAATGAAGTGAAGCCTCGGCTGCCGCAATCCGCGATACTTCATCATGACATCTATGATTGCTCAACGGGGTCGGCAGCCCGGAAGGCGTACGACGCGCGGATGGCCGAATTTTCCCAGCGGCATGATATGACACAGGATACGTGGACGAAGCGGGTCATCGGCCGCATGGAAAAGATCTCGGCCATGAGCGGGCGGGATAAACTGGTGTCGATCCTGAACGGGATGGGCTTCCCTCTGCGTTGAAATCTTTTGTCACCTGAGGCGCACTGGCCTGACGGGGAAGAATGCGTTTACCAAGAAGAGGGGTTGTTGGGGGAGCGGGTCGGTCGCTATCCGACACCATGACGGCGGTTCGAGAATATCCTGACGCGGGCAGCCGAACGCTGGGTAATCCGTCAGCCGGCGCCCTCGCACGGATGTGTGCGGACTGGTAACCCGCAGCATCCATGCGAGTCCTCTTTGTTACCGCCAATCGACTGGGTGATGCGGTCCTGTCAACCGGGCTGCTCGATCATTTGATCCGGACGCTGCCGATGGCTCGAATCACTGTAGCGTGCGGCCCGGTGGCCGAGGGTGTATTTCAGCGGATGCCGAACCTTGAGCGGATCATTGTCCTCACGAAACAGCCGTTCGGCCTTCATTGGTTGCCGTTGTGGAGGATAGCGGTGACACGATGGTGGGACCTCGTCGTCGACATCAGGGGTTCCGGGTTGTCATGGCTTATCCCCACAATGCACCGCGCGGTGATGCGCCCAGGCTCTGGACACAAGTTGTTGCAGCTCGCGCAAGTACTGGGCCTGGACCATACTCCTCTCCCGGTGGCGTGGTACAGCGCCGAGGACAGCGCCACCGCCTCTCGCCTGCTGACAACAGATCGGCCGGTCATAGTTTTGGCGCCCACCGCCAACTGGACACCGAAGGTGTGGCCGCCGGAGCGGTTTGTGAGTCTTTTTCATCGCCTTGCCGCGACCCATATGCGAGGTGCGGTACCGGCGGTCATCGCCGGCCCCGGTGAGACCGAAGCCGCGATGGCCAAGCCCGTACTCCAGGCTTTACCCAATGCGATTGACTTGATCGGCCGCCTCAGTCTGCCGGAGATCGCTGCATTCCTGGCTCGATCGAGCCTCTTCATAGGCAACGACTCAGGTCTCATGCACCTCGCCGCCGCGTCGGGTGCTCCCACACTGGGCTTGTTCGGACCCACGAACTCAGGTGAATATTCGCCCGCCGGTCGACGAGCTTCCGCGTTAGCGGGTCCGGATGCCTCAATGGAAAACATTTCGGTGGAGGCCGTGATGAGCGCGATTGAGAGGCTGTTGGTGCCATGAGGATGACTTGGCTCCTGTGCCTAAGCAAACCTATCGGGGTTTCCGCTCGGACCAAATCCTGAGCAGGTTTGCGCGGGCACGAGAATTTCGGATTCGTCCGTGAACTCGGGTGCCGTGATTGGGCCGCTGTCCGCGCGGCTCGATCTGGGAATGCGCATCCACCTCCAGAATCCGGATGACGATCCATTATTCGACTTCTCCCGCGTCATGTGGGACGCGGCGGTTTCACGTGCACAGAACGCCGGTGGTGAGTGCGCGGTCAGTATCGGGCACACGGGTTCTGACTTCGTCGACGCGATGGCGGAGGCCGAGGCGCTAATCTGTGACACCAGCATGGTCAGAGCGGAGTTTCCATGTCCGGCGCCATAACTGAAACTGTTGTTCGTGACCAACGCTGGCCTCGACCGCCTGTTGGGAGCGCGTCGTTGCCGGCGACGGAGCCGCGATCGAGCCGGCCGTCCCGCGGATTATGCCGCGATCCAGTCCCCGCGCCGGCGCCAGGACCTCTGCCCAGTGGTTTGAGCAGTTGCAAGGCGGTGTATCGGCCCGATGGCGTGAGGCGCTGTCTGGGACAGCCGCTCATGACCCCGAGCGGTTGTCCGGCGAGACGCCGACGCCGTTGGCACCGTTCAGCTGCTATTTGATCCATCAAGGAACGCTCTGGAACTGGCCTTGATCAGCTGGCCATAGGCTCGAGTCCTCCCTCTGTTCGCCGGCGAGCCCAGGCAAGTCGGCGGCGGCCCTTTCCTGACGGCATGTCGTTCTTTTCAACCCGCGGAAGGACGTGCATTCTGACGGTCCTACCACCAGCGGACAAGAACGATGGACCCGCGCCTGCTCCCGCGCCTGCTCATTTCAACCGCGATCACGGTCCTGATAGCATGGACACCTGTTCGCGCCGACGATATCGGCGCCAACAAATCCGAACTCGTTCGCGGCCTGCTGGCGACCGTGGTCAACATCTCGGTCCGCAAGGATGAGGCAAAAAGCCCGTCGTCCACCTCTGCGAAGGACGCGGGTACGACAACGCCGGCGGCGGACGCCGGTCAGAATATCAAGGTCTATGGCGGCTCCGGATTCGTCATTGATCCGTCCGGATTGATCATCACGAACTACCATGTGGTGGAGGACGCGTTCGAAATCACGGTGACGTTCTCCAATGGCGAAGTCCGGCCAGGCAAGGTGCTGAGTGCATCGCGCCTCGCCGATCTGGCGATTGTGAAAGTGGAGACGAATCACCCGTTGGCAGCGGCTCATTGGGGCGACAGCGACGCGTTGCAGGTGGGCGATCAGGTATTTGCCGTGGGTAATCCGCTTGGGGTGGGCATGTCGGTGACCGCCGGCATCGTCAGCGCGCTTAATCGCGACATTCAGAATTCACCCTATGACGACCTCATACAGACCGACGCCGCGATCAATCATGGCAATTCCGGCGGTCCGCTGTTCAACATGCAGGGTCTCGTGGTTGGCGTGAACTCGGCGATCATCTCGCCGACCCAGGGCTCCTCGGGTCTCGGTTTCGCGTTACCATCGAGCAGCGCACGTTTCGTGTTCGATCAATTGATGAGCTACGGGTGGATACGCCCCGGTTGGATCGGCGTGAAGGTGCAGAGCGTGACGCACGACATCGCTGACGCGATCGGGTTGACGCCGCCGCAAGGCTCGATCGTCTCCTGGGTATTGGCGAATGGCCCCGCGAAAAAGGCCGGTCTCCTGATCGGCGACGTGATCCTCCGCTTCGATGGCAAGGCACCAACGGATGATCGTGCCCTGCTCCGCGATATCGCCCATACGTCGGCGGGCAATACGATTACGCTCTCGGTCTGGCGTGACGGACACGAGTTGAGCGTCCCGGTGACCGCCGAGGTCTGGCCACGCGACCAATGGGATGCTCTGGACGCACCAACGCCTGTGGCTCGGCCGAAGCTTCCGATCCCACCCGATCTTGGCCTTTCCCTTGCCGCGCTGGACGCCGAGGCGAAGGCAAAATCCGGGTTGGGGAACGACCTGAGCGGCGTGCTGGTGAAGAGTGTCGTTCCCTACTCCGATCCGGCGTTGCGGGGTGTGGCGAGCGGTGACGTGATCCTGCGGGTCCAGGATAAACAGGTCGCCACGCCGGACGATGTCCTTTCCGGCATCGCCGCGGCGCGAACCGCCAGGCGCGACTTCGTGCTCATGCTGGTGCTGCCGAAAGTGCGCGATGTTCCGGGTCCAAAATGGATCGCACTGCGGCTTGGCGGGGCGGGTGACTGACGAATTTTTCGCCTGAGCGACTGAGATAGGCGCGAAAGCGAAAGCGCGAAGCTGGCGGACAGTGGAATGGCAGCACCGGAGCAAGCGAGGCCGGAAAGCTGTTGTTCATGCCGCCTGAGCCGTTCGGCCGGTTTCGACCCAACCGCGCCGCTCTTGAACCCGGAAGAGCTCCCCGAAAGGGCACATTCGCCTGCGCTGGATGGCTCGGCGGGCGCAACTATCTGACGACTCGGGGATTGCCAGACGCGACATGGTTATCGGGCGATCCCTTGATAGATGCGAACATTCGGCCGATCCTATCGGCGAGAGTGTTTTCCGGAAATGCCACCCGCACCCGCCGCGATAAGCGGGCCCGGACAGGAGGAGCCAGATCATGAGCGCTGCCGCATCGAGGATGCCTACACAGTCCATGGAGATCGCGAAGGTTAAGGAGCACATCGGCGCCATTGTGACCGGTATCGACCTTGCGCGTCCCATCGACGACGCGACGCGGAAGAAGCTCTACGACGCTGTTGTCGAAAATGTGGTCCTTGTGATTCGTGGGCAAGAGCATCTCAGCCCAGGCCAGTTGCAAGCCGCTGGAGAAATGTTCGGCGAGTTGATGGAGGACCAGAACCGGCGTTATTTGGTTGACGGATTTCCGTTGATCAGTGTGCTCGACAACCGGCACAAAGACAGCAAGGGTCAGGTCGCGAAAGTTGGCGCCAATGCCACCTGGCACACCGACCACACCAACCAGGAATTGCCGCCCGCGTTCACGATGCTTTATGCGGTAGCCGTGCCGGATAAGGGTGGCGCGACATCGGTTTGCAACGCGCGTGCGGCCTACGAAGCGCTCCCGGACGACGTGAAACTGAAGATCGCCGACGCGAAAACTGAGAATACGCTGATCAGCAGCGCGCGGATGAAGACAGGCAATCCAGATGTCGTGAAAGCCCAGCTCGAGGCGAAAAAATCGCCGACTGTGCATCCCTTGGTCCGCACCCATCCGGAGACCGGCACCAAGGCCGTCTGGTTTCATAAGGGCAAGACCGAGACGGTCACGGGCCTATCACCCGAAGAAACCCAGGATTTTTTGCAGGACCTGACCGATAAGATCACGCAGCCACAATTTTGCTATGCGCACGAGTATGAAAAGGGCGACCTGCTGATCATCGATGACCGCGCCTCATTGCATAAAGCCGGCTTCGATTACGATCACAGCCAGCATCGCCGCCTGTATCGGATGCTTGTGCGTGGCGACCGTCCCTACTGAGCGCCGCGCACTACGGCCGGATGCGAACGAAGCGGCTTCTGTTCCAGATTTTCAGCGAGAACCGATCGCGGCCAGACTGCATGGCGAGTGGGGTGCCCGAGCGCCAGAGGACTTCGGCAAGTTAAGGAAACGACGATGGCCACGACGATCGAGACACGCATCGTGCGGACAGCGCCGGGGATGGAATTCGACGTCTCGGTCGCCGGCGATCCCGGCCGACCGCTGGTATTGATGCTGCACGGCTTCTGCGTCTCGCGCCATTACTGGGAATCGCAGGCGGTTGCGCTTGCCGAGGCCGGCTATTTCGCGGCCGCCCCCAATCAGCGCGGCTACGCAACCGGTGCGCGACCGGACCCGGCGGAGCACGCCAACTACATGATCGACGTGTTGATCGACGACGCCGTAGCCGTCGTCTCCGGACTCGGGCACGGCAAGCGCCGCTTTCACCTCGCCGGACACGACTGGGGTGGCAGCCTTTCGTGGAACATCGCCGAGCGCTGGCCCGAGCGGTTGGGTTCGCTCACCATGCTGTCGCGTCCGCACCCGCTCGCGTTCAACCGCGCCATGCGGGACGATCCGGAGCAACCGACACGCTCTGCCCATCACAAATGGCTCTTGGAGCCCGCGGCCGAGGACAAGGTGTTGGCGGACGACGCGCATTGGGTGCGTGCGCGGCTGCGCCGCAACGGCGTGCCGGAGGCGGCGATCGAGAAGCACATTTCGGTTATTGGCAACCGTCCGGCGATGGCGGCGGCGATCGGCTGGTACCGCGCCCGCGGCACGGGGCATGCGCCGGCGGGTCCCACGCGCGTGCCGACGCTGCTTATCTGGGGCGATGCCGACGACACGGTCGGCCGCATGGCGGCCGAAGGCACCGCCGAGTTCATCGAGGCTCCCTACACGTTCGCCCCGCTCGTCGGCGTAGGCCATTACGCAGCCGATCAGGTTCCGGAAC
>JBEKGV010000097.1:0-11576 GCA_050012615.1 Acetobacteraceae bacterium
TCCCAACTGACCTGCTGTGAGTACTCATTAAGCCACGCCTGAGCGATCGCTCCTGTTGGGAATGTGGCTACGACCCTATCGTTGGGGATTATCTCGATGACGCCGGGAGCTTCTTTCGTTGGTATGCCGCGGACCATGCTCGATGTCCTGGTTGGCTATGCCTGGGTGTGCAAACAGACGCGCTCTCGCACGAGCGCGTCTGCTCACCAAGGAAACGACACCCGTGGGCGAAACCACAGCCGGTCCTGCCACAATGACGTCTATCCGATATGTGGCTAGTCGGTACTTATACCTAATTCACGATCGACGGTGCGTCGTTCTGTCCCGACGCCAGACCCTTTGGTCCATTGGTCGCGCTTTGAATCGCGGCTCCGGCCGGTCAGGCAATCAGTTGCTAACGCCCGGCTGGATAGTATCCGAGTGCCCTGCGTGGCATCGGGCCGCATGGTTTGAGATCGTCCGGAGTTCCACAGTTCGTCGGATTGAGTTGGTCAGCTCGGAATCCAGGCGGCGGTGCTCCACTGGGACCGGCATCGTACATGCCGCCCTTCGTCCCGTAATCCGATTGCGCATAAGCCGCCGGTGTGACCTGGGTGAAAGCCACAAGTATCGCAATCCAGGTTAGATGACGCATTGCTAACTCCTTCGGTAGGACAGAAGCATTCAGCAGCTGAACGGGTTCAGCGACTGAAAGGGAAAATGCCCCCAACATTGGCGAATGTGGCCTGTGTCTCCACGATGGTCAGGTCGCGAACATGCCCGCGATAACTTAGCTTATTGGCGGCGATATATGGTGGTGGTCGAGGTGTCCATTGGAGGTGGAGGCGATGAGACCTGCTGTTCACTCGTGGTGGTGCCGCTCGAACACCCAGACAACAGGAATTGACTGGCGAGAAGGATCATACCGAGCGCGAGGGGCAGAGAAGATTTGGTGATCGTCATCGTGCTTACTCCGAGCTCACGACTATGTTAGTCATCCGTTTACGGGGATCACATTTGTGATATCGAGTTAGTGTCGCGTGCACCAGAATAATTCGCACTGACGCTGGTCGTGTCCAGGCTCGGAATCTACCTACGGCGCAACAGTGTAGAAAGTTTGGTACCTGCCATAAACTCTCAGTGCCTGTCGTAGGTTTATTGCAACAGTACCAGATCCCCTTTTAGATGTGCAAGCCCTCTGCCGCGCTTTTCGTACTCCGTACGATCCGGCCGATCGGCGCGTATTCCCCAGGTCCAACCAGACTTATTATCAGGTGTGGTCTATAACCTATTTGAAAGGCATGACGCTTTTGACCATGAATAATAAGAAGGACAGCCGCCGGTTGCTATATATCGTCGATCAATCGACGGGCCGTCTCTTTAAGGTGGATCTCGTGTGAGGCAGAATGGTCCCACTGTTGAATCGATGCACACCGTTCCGGTGCTGCCATCACGAGCAAAGTCTCCGTCTATCATTTCATCCAGTATGACATAGCGAACGATCACACAGACAAGTCCACCGTCGGGCCACACGGCAGACTATCGAGGCCACGTGTGGTACCCTGCTGGAAGCGACGGCAACGGAAGTCGACTTCAGTTCCAAGCACGGAAGAACCTGGTATGACCACCAGGGGCTTCGAGTCCCGCGCGTTCGACCGTCCTGGGCTCATGGGGCAACATAGGTACTAGGACACTGCGCCCACATCGCCTCCGGAGCAGGCGGGTACGCAGACGATTATCAAAAAGCAACTCGGGGCCCGAGGCGCGTGGACCTGAGTATAAATACCGAATTGCAGAATGTTGCATTTTTACGTCAACATCGCTTATGCAATGGATCGTTCATTATAAACAGTCCCGTACGGACCGAACGGTCCGGGCGGTGACGCCAGAAGATGCCATCCGAACGGCTTGTCAGTTGCTCGATGACGGTTATGAGGTGTGCGGAATAGGCGTGGGCTCGTCTACGCCTGTAATCGAGAGAGACGAGATCGCGCGCCTACATGATGGCTGGGTGAGAGCCAAGCCACCGTATTCCTCTTGGTGGCGAGGGGGATAACGACGATCATCGCGGCTTGCCTATCTGGACTCGCAATCAAACGCCAAACAGGCGAACCAGACACCTTCCCCGACAAGTTTAAGTGCGCGCCCCTGGGCGACCAGAAAATCCTCAGTCCATCCTGGAAGCCTCCTATCGGCTTCTACAGGCACGGCCTATGATGCGGTTGAGTTCGTACTTCGTGACGTGCTGACATCCAATGCCCTACGGCGATCTCAGCTACGCAACGACAGTCCACCCCAAACAGGCACACCCGTTGCGCAAGTGTGCCTGTCCGGGAAACGGTACCCGTGGGCGAAACCACAGCCGGCGCCTTCACAATGACGCCATTCGGGCATTCGGCAACTCGGTACTTCTACCTATTTCCTGGTTGTTACACCTGCGCGCTACAACGTCGTCGTTCCCATTTCCCGCGGATATCACGGAACGCAAGGGCTCTCGTGTAATACGTCGGTTCGGAGATCCTCTGCGCCAGTCTTTTAAACTGACTCGAGAAAACAATTATTCCAGGAGGCGATCTGTGCACAAGAGCTACAATCTCACGTCCCCTGGCAGCGATCTCCACCGCCTTTCCGGTAGCGATGCGAAGACTGGCGGCCTCGCACAAGATCGTGTCTCGCGGTCCGTTCACCGTCCAGGCGCGTGGTTCGTCAAGAATTGCGTCAAGTTGATCGTCGAAGCGGCGCTTGGATATATCCACGACCATTGCATTTGCCTTCCAGTGACACGATCACGCGAACATGTGAGAGGATGTTCGCGTCGGAATATAATCTGGTGGCAACCCGAGGACGTCAACCTTCGGAAAATACCTAGAAGGGATCCCGGAAAATACCTAGAAGGGAGCCGGGTTAAATCAAGCGAGCTCATGCGATAGGCAGACAAAAGCCTCGATAAGGTGACAATCCATATTGAGGGGAATCAGTTTGTGGCGGCCCTCGCCCCGAGCGCGTGGTACGCGTTCATCGCCGTAACAGGTTCAACGTGTTGCCCGGGAGTCCGCGCGCGATGAAGCCTCGATCGTGAGACGAATAAGCTGGGACAGTGACCTCGCACCAAACTTCCTCATCATAGCGGCGCGATGGTTCTCAACCGTGCGCTGACTGATGCCAAGAACGTGCGCTATTTGCTTGTTGGGCTTCCCCTCAATGACCAGATCCATCACCTGACGCTCGCGAGGCGTAAGGGCGGCGATGAGCGCGGTCGTCTCTTCACTCAAAGCGGTACGCTCAATAGAGCCAAGGGCTTGTTCCAGCGCCTGGTCAATGGCGGCGAGCAGTTCGTCACCGCGGACCGGCTTCTCAATGAAGCTCGCCGCGCCGGCCCTCATGGCGCGGATCGCCAGGGGCAGGTCGCCGTAGCCGGTGATCATGATCGCCGGTAATTGATGCCCGGCGGCCCTGAGACGCTCGACCAGTTCGATTCCATCCATGTCAGGCATCCGGCAATCGACCACGAGGCAGCCGTTCCACCCTGGAGTCCAGCCGTCGAGGAACTCCCGTGCGCTGCCATAGACCTCGATCGACCGGCCCGCGGCCTCGAGAAATTCCCGCATCGCGGCGCGGACGGCGGGGTCGTCGTCCACGACGAAAACGGCCGGGGGACGCGATGCGCCTCGCGGAACGGCCGGACGCTTCCCGGCGAGGAGCGCGCGGATGAGGCCGGTCAGTTCGTCACTCCGTATCGGTTTGGAGCGGTGAACGTAGCCCTGACCAGCGATTTCAACGAGAGTTTCAGTCGAAATGTCGCCCGTGAGGACAAGCGCGGGCAGATCATACCTGATCATCTCGCGAAGCCGCGCCATGACCTTCAGTCCGGTCAGCTCTGTCGGCAAGTTGAAGTCGACGATCACGATATCCGGCCGAACACCCGCGTCCGCAGCATATTCGATTGCTTCATCGCCATCGGCTACCGCGATTGTGCGGTAACCGTCCGCGCGCATGAGAGCTTCGAGCGACTCACGTAAGGCGGAATTGTCCTCGATGATCAGAACGACGGCGCCAGGGGCCACGACATCCTCAGGCTTCCGTTCGATGCCGCTCGGCGCCACAGGTTGCCAGTGCGGCACGATTTCGACTTCGATCGAAAAGACCGAGCCTCTGCCGCGCCGCGAACGGACATCGATGTCATGACCCAGCAGGTCGCCCAGTCGCTGCACGATGGCGAGACCGAGGCCAAGCCCCTGTCTCTGTTCGCGGGAGGGATTATCGACCTGATGGAATTCCCGGAAAATCGCCTGAAGTTGCCCTTCGGGGATGCCCGGACCGGTATCCCAGGTCTCTATACGCAGCTTGTCTCCGCGGCGCCGGCACCCCAGCAACACCCTGCCCGTCCGGGTATACTTCATCGCGTTCGACAGCAGGTTTCGAAGCATCTGCTCAAGCAGCCGAGGATCGCTGCGAATCGCCAACCGGCAACGCACCACGCGCCATTCCAGGCCATGTGCCTGCAGATGGTAACCGAACTCTGTCTTCATGCGGTCCAGCAGGTCGTTGACCGGGAAATCTACAAATTCCGGACGGATCACCCCGGCCTCGAGTTGGTTGATGTTGAGCAGCGAATTCAGCATGCCCGACATCGCCGCCACGGCTTCCTCGCAGCGAATGACAAATTGCTGTTCCTGATTGCCATCAAGCTTCCGGGCCAATATTCCCTGGAGGAAACTGAGCGTCTGCAGCGGCTGACGAAGATCATGGCTGGCGGCGGCGAGAAAGCGCGACTTTCCGAGATTCGCGCTCTCGGCCTGTAGTTTGGCGGCATTCAACGCGTCTTCGGTCTGTTTGCGCGTGGTGACGTCGACAAAGGTGATGACCACCCCTTCAATCCGATTATCCTTTGTCCGGTACGGTAGGATGCGGCAGGCGTACCAGGCGCCATTCTCGGCCTCGATCTCGCGTGAACGCGGCACAAGGCTGGCCAGTACCTCCGTCGCATCAGCCAGCAGATTTCCGTCGGCGAAATGCCGCGCGAGATCGGCGAGCGGGCGACCGACATCGGAAATGATCACACTGAAAAGCGCTCTCGCCGCCGGGGTGAAAAAGCGGATCCTTAAGTTTTGGTCGAGGAACAGAGTCGCGACATCGGCGCTGTTCAAAATGTTCTCGAGGTCGTTCGCGATGGCCTGGTGCTCGCCGAGGGTCTCCTGCAATTGACTATTGAGCGCCGTCAACTCCTCGTTGAGCGATTGCAGCTCTTCCCTTGAGGTTTCGAGCTCCTCGTTGCTGGTCTGGAACTCCTCGCTTACCGACATCGCTTCTTCGTTGATCGCCCGGATTTCGTCTTCGGCGGTCTCACGGTCGCGGATGGCTTCCTCAAGTTCTTTGCGCGTGGCATCGAGCTCTTGCTCGGTCCGCGCGATCCGCAGCGCCGCGGCGGCCGGCTCGGGCGTCGCACCGGATCTCTGTTTGTGCTCCGGCAGGTCCCTGAAACTGAGCAGAACCAGCTCCTCATCATCACTGTTCACGAGCCGGGCGCTCACGGTCACCGCGATCGTTCGGCCATCGCGTACTACGTGACCCACGATGGCGACCTCCGGTCCGTCGCTCTCATGGCATGCCCGGTCGAATACCGTTCTGATCGTCGACCGCAGCCCCTCCCGCGCCGACGCCAGAAGATCCTGACTGGGCATTCCCGGCGGCATTTTCAGGTAAAGGTCGGTCGAACCAAAATAGTACAATCCTTTATGTTTTCGGTTCGCCAGTACCGACGCCGGGGCGTAGGCCTCCAGCAATAATCGCCGCGCCAGTTCACCGACACTGGCACGTGGCCGGGTCGGGGGACGCGCGGATCTCAGCCACGGCAATTGCGCCGCCTCTCCGCGGTCCGGCGGACTACCCGCTTCGCCTGGTTGGCCGTGACCGATATGTCGATAAATGCGCTGTGGTTGGGACACCGGCTCAAAATGATTGCTGGCGCTACCCACGGTTTCAGCCGAGCCGAGAAACAGGACCCCGCCTTCATGCAAGGCAAAATGGAACTGGGAGAGGACTCTCTGCTGAGCCTCGGGGCGCAAGTAGATGAGAAGGTTGCGGCAACTGATCAGGTTGAGGCGTGAAAACGGCGCATCGCCTACCACATCGTGCACCGAGAAGACGACCGCTGCTCGAAGCTCGCGCGCCACGCGATAGCCGTCACCCTCTTTGGAGAAGAACCGGGTCAGACGCTCCGGCGCCAGGTTGGCTTCGATCGATGAGGGATAAAGCCCGTTACGAGCGAATCCCACCGCGTCGCTGTCGATGTCCGAGGCGAAGATCTGCAGCCTAAGTTTTCGCTTCGCCGATGCGATCTCCTCCAGGAAAAGCATCGCGATGGAATAGGCCTCCTCACCGGTGCTGCATGCCGCGACCCAAATTCGGATCGGCAGCTCTGGTGGCTGGACGCGCACGAGTTCGGGGACGATCTTTTCCGCCAACAGATCGAATGCGTTCGGGTCGCGGAAGAAGCTGGTGACGTTGATGAACAAGTCGTCGGCCAGGTTCTTGAGTTCCACGCGGTCGTTGTTCAGCAGCTCGAGATACTTGTCGGTCTCCACGATACCGGCGAGTGCCATCCGTCGCTGGATCCGGCGCTCCAACGTGGCGAACTTGTACAGCGTGAAATCATACAAAGTTTTTCCACGCAGCAATTCGACGATATTACGAAGCCCTCCGTCCAGGCCAGATGCCGCGCCTTTCTCGTCGTGCCTGACATATGTATGACCACCGTACCTGGCGAGCGCTTCCGGCATCTTCGCCACGGGAAGAATCAGATCGACCGCGCCGGTCAGGATCGCACCACGCGGCATCCCGTCGAACTCCGCTTCTTCCGGATCCTGGGCGATCACGAGGCCCCCCGCCCCATTGATCGCCCTCGCCCCCGCGCTGCCATCGTTGCCGGTTCCCGAGAGAATGATGCAGACGGCGCGCTCACCAAACACCCCGACGAGGGAGTAGAGCAGGAAGTCGAAAGGCATTCGCACCCCCTGACCTTCCTGGGGGTGGGACAGCCGCAGTGCCCCGTCGCTCACCGCGAGAAAGCGTCCGGGCGGAATGATATAGATGTGGTCGGGTTCCGGGCGGACACCCTCTCGCGCTTCGGCGACCTCCATCGCAGTATAAGGGGAAAGCAGTTCGACCAACATGCTCACATGGATTGGGTCGAGATGTTGGACCAGAATGAAGGCCATGCCGCTTCGCGCCGGAAATGCCGCGAGTAGAGTACGAAATGCCTCAAGGCCGCCGGCGGAAGCGCCGATCGCGACTACCGGGAAGGCGTCGCCCTCGGTGATCGCGCGCTGCTGACTATCGCGCGAGCGGCGGGGGCGCCTCGCGGCGGCCGTGGGTCCTACATGGCGCGCCATCGCGAAGCTTTCCCCTCCATTGCTTCATCGCGATCGCCAGTCGCGATCGAGTCGAAATCCATAGTGACACCGCGGTTTAGCCGGCGGCGGCACTTGCCGGTGTGACGACCGGCAAGGGGAACTTTAAGGTCCACGCGGTGCCTGTTTTTGAATGATGCTCTGCCGAACCGTCGATCTGCTGCATCAGTCTCCTGACTAAACCTATGCCGTGCCGCTTGTTGTCGACCGGATCGATGAAGCCCACTCCATTGTCGGTGAATTGAATCTCGGCTGTCTCTCCGGATGTGCCCTCAAGCAAGGACACTTCGATTGTCCCCCAGCCCACCGGAAACGCATGCAGGTAGCTGTTCGAGATCAGTTCCGCGACGACGAGACCCAATGCCGTCGCGGTATCCAGGTCGAGCATGAGCGGCTTGCAATGGCACATCAGCTCGACGTCTCGGTTTGCCGCACGCTCCAGGTCTCTGAAAGTGTCACATAGCGACGTGAGGTAACCACCGAAATCGATCGTTCGGGCCAATCCAGTTCCCAGGAGGTGATCATACACTCTGGCGAGGATCAGAACCCGCCGTGCGATCGCGGCGATGTCCGCTGTCACGTTGCCTTCATCGGGCGACTGAAGGTGTTTGTTCAACATCCCATACACCAGCTGGAGGTTGTTGCGGACACGATGCTGCAGCTCCTGAGCAAGGATATTTTTCTCGGACAGCAGGCGGGCTTGCGATGTGAGAAGTCGATCCCGATCAGCGACCATTTCTCGCGTCATGTGTAATGCCGCGTGAACGACCTCATTGCGTTTGAACGAATTTACCGCTTCCGCCAGGACATTGGCGAGACCAGTCACGAAATTGATATCGTGTTCGTCATAGATGTGCCGTTTGGGGTTGTCGATTTCCAGGACTCCCCAAGGCTGTCCGTCTTTGTTTCTGATGACGACGTCCAGCGTCGACACTATGCAATGCTCCGCGTAAAAGGGCGGCAAAATATAAGTGCTGTCCCCTGCCAGGTCGGAGCAGACCACCGGCGACCCGGTGACGAATGCGCGACCTTGTGGTGAAGTTCGGTCGGCGCGGGAAACGACGTGCCCGACGACTCCGGGCTTCCAACCAACCCCGGCCTCGACGAGAAGGTCATTCTCCCCCGAGCGGAACCGGCAAACCTTGGAAAACGGGACGTCCAGTGACTCGGCGCAAACCCGGGCTGCTTCGTTCAGCACCGCATCAAGATCATTATTGTCGAGAGCGTAGCCACCAAATTTCGCGAACGCCGCTTGCTGGCGAAGCAGCCGCGCGATGGTCAGATCGCGAGTGTCTCTATTGCTCTCGGATCCTTCCGTCGGGTCGGTGGACGACGTGTTGAGCAGACGAAATCCGCCGGGGAAAGGCAGCACGGTGCTTCCAGTACTGACGATCTCCTCGACGATCCTCAAAGCGCGAACAACGTCCTCGGAGCGATAAGGCTTGGCCAGGCACGCGTCACCGTCGGCCGTCGTCAGTTGAATCTGATCTGAGTTGCCGGTGGCATAAAGAATACCCACACCCCCCCCTCGATCCAGCCGAGCAGCGATCTCGGTGCCCAGACCTCCGGACGCCAACCGCAAATCCAGAAGCACCAGATCCGGATCATGACGTGAGCCGAGCGCGACACCTTCCTCGACGGTGCGTGCGATGCCACACACCTCGTATCCAGCGGTGATGAGATCCTCTTCGAGCATATCCGCCAGAAGGAGGTCGTTTTCCGCGATCAGAACTTTCGACATACGCCTTCCTTTCGGTCCAACGGCACAATTAATCTATTGCCAAACATCAATTGAATTGATGTTGGCAGCCGTGTAAGCAGAAGAGTCCGGCGAGTAAAATCGGGATGCCGGCGATAATAATGCGGCACAACCGACACGAGCACAGGTATGACGCCGCTCACATTATGTGACGTTACCATGCATTATCATTGACCTGGATTCGGATGACGTCTTCCCGGCCCAGCCGTCTCCGGTGCGCGGGCTATTCCACTGGGCACGCGGCTATACGCATTTCTTTGTCCCCCACTTGAGTTTCACACTCACGCACACACGTGAGAAGCCCCGTGAACCGGAGGGCGGTAAGTCGATCCGCCGCCTGGTTGCATGTCATGACGATTGTGCTGGTTTCATTCGTAAGCTTCCGACGACCACGTTTGGATCGTCAGTCGGCAACTCGGCCACATAGATCTTGTAGCTGACGAAGGTCGTCAGCTTAGCCCCCTCATTTGTCGGGATATCGGCCTCGACCCTATATGTCAACGACCGGACAAATCGTTTCGGAATCTTATTCCTGAGACCTAAAAAATCCGGAGGCCACATAGTACACATATTTCCAAGCCGGCATATTTGGGCGGCCGCCGAAATCGTACGCCGCCTGTTGCATAGGAAACGGTATGGCCATCCTGCTGGGAAGCGTAGTCACTGGCGTAACTTGAGGTAGTTTCCGATGGTTCCAAGTCGGCGCCCGCTTTGTTAGTTAGCTATTCGTGTTTCCAGGGTTGAAGGGGGATTGAGCCATAACGGCTGTGATGTTTACTGTCTTCACTCACGGCATTTTGCTTGATCGGGACCAATGGGCCGAATTTCGAATGACCGTAAAGACAACGATGAGGTCAAACCCGAGCCTACCAAAAACCAACCCAAACTGCATGGAAGTTGGACAGATCGTACGATCGGTCGACCAGAGCTCGCTTCTTCTCCCGAGGAAGCGAGCAGCCAGACGGGTTCTGGAAGTTGGTCATCAGCCAGCATGCCTTGGGCTGTTGGGTCTCCAGGATGCGGAACACGCGGGAGAGATCTACCCCCTCGCGCGGGTGAGTTGGCACCTCGATGGCCTTGAGCCCCAGCCGTTCGAGCGGCTGCAGTGCCCGTAGAAAGAGGGACACTCTACAACCACCGCGTTGCCCGGTCGCGCCATCGCCTGCAAGCACAGATTTAGTGCATCCAAACCGCCATTCGTCAAAACGATTTGGTCGATGGAAACCTCCAACCCTGTATCAGGTAACTAAAACTTAGCCCAGACCGGCCAAGAGATCGTTGCAAACACATCTCATGGGCGCGACTATCCATGCGGAGGTTGCCTATGTAACTGGAAAATGGCGGCGTTTTTCCAACTCGCCGTGGGCCCCGAACCCCCCTCGTCCATGAGGGCGTTCATAACGGGCAAATGCCGTTGGCCGTGCCGACCAGATTGGCGGCGTCATCATCGTCCGGTTTCCGCGATTCGCGGATTTCGCCGTCCGGATGCTCTCCAGCGCGCTTTTCAGGACCGTCACGAAGACGCTACCAAGCTCGTAGACGAGCGTCCGGAACAGACCGTTCGTTACTGTCTCACTTCTGCCACGCTGAAAAGCCAAAGGTGGTCCACCGAAATGTTTCGAGGTTCGCGGGGTAGCCGAATGGACCAACGGAAAGGCTGAAATTGTTGTTGGTGAAGGTGCCGCCGCTGAGCGGAAGTGAGGCGCGGGCACCGCCTCGGGAGCCGACATCGTTGGCAGCATTTCTGACAACAACGACCGCAGTTCGCCGCTGACCGCCTCAAGCATCAACGTGACCAGGTCAGCGGTCGCCTCACTGTCGTGACCAATGAATCTCATATTGCCACCGTCCACGATGATATTCGAGACCGTCGCAACGCTCCCGAGGTCATCTGGATGGCTGCTGACATCGAGTCTGGTTCGCCGATCCGTCTGGATATCCATGTAGCCGTTGTCGATATTGGACCCAGTATCGATCACGGGAGAGGCGTCAACTCCGGTCGGAACCTGATCCGGTCCACGGGGGTAGGAACTGTGCTTCACGATTGAATCGTGGACTGTCGTGTCGCCGACGTTGGTCTGGGTCGGATCGATGATCACCCCGTCGTTGAAGATGCCACGATTGGCCTTTCGGATTGCTTCTTCAAAGCGCCTGTACGGTTCTTCGCTGTGAGCGATACTTCTTTGATTGAGAATGGCTTTGTCTGTCATTTTCTCACTCCGAGTGTGAGACCGGTTGGAGGACGAGTGCAAGAAAAGTTTGCAGTATTCGCGCCGGATCGCCACCCTCGGATTTTACCTATTTCATCGCTGTAACCAGTATCGCGTCGCTTTTGTAACCCGAATTCAACCTCACCGGGTTGCATGAAAAAGCCAGTGACCAATATGAGGAGATATCCGTGCGAGCACTCGTTCCAATAAGTCTTGTGG
>JBEKGV010000098.1:0-9190 GCA_050012615.1 Acetobacteraceae bacterium
ATATCGCTGACGGTATCGCTGATCGCGGTGCTGATCCCGCTGCTGTTCATGGGCGACGTGGTCGGCCGGTTGTTCCATGAGTTCGCCATCACCCTGTCGGTGACGATCGTCATTTCCGCTGTCGTATCTCTGACGCTGGTGCCGATGATGTGCGCCAAACTGGTCCGCCACCGCCCCGAGGCGCAGCGCAACCGTTTCGATTTGGCAGCGGAACATGGCTTCAACTGGGTCATCGGCCGCTACGACCGCGCGCTGAACGTCGTGCTGGATTATCAGCCGCTCACCCTGCTCGTCGCCCTGATTACCATGGCGGTCACGGTCTGGCTTTACATCGTCGTGCCGAAGGGATTCTTCCCGGTTCAGGACACCGGCGTGATCCAGGGCATTTCGGTCGCCGCGCAAACCACGTCCTACAGCGCGATGGCACAGCACCAGCAGGAACTGGCGGCGGCGATCCTGAAGGACCCCGACGTCGTCAGCGTGAGTTCGTTCATCGGCGTCGACGGCAGCAACATGACCCTGAACAGCGGCCGTCTGCTGATCAACCTGAAGCCAAAAGACGACCGCACCCTGAACGCGACCGAGATCGATCGCCGCCTGCAGCAGGAGACCGCCAATGTCCCGGGTGTCTCGCTGTATATGCAACCGGTGCAGGACCTGACGATCGACGCCGCGGTCAGCCGCACTCAATACCAGTTCGTGTTGGAGAACCCGAACCTGTCGGCGTTCAACGACTGGGTGCCCAAACTGCTGGACCGCCTCAAGCAATCGCCGGATCTGACCAATGTCGCCAGTGATTTGCAGCAGCAAGGGCTGACGGTGAACGTGGTGATCGATCGCGAGACGGCAGCGCGTTTCGGCATCACGCCCGCGACGATCGACAATGCGTTGTATGATTTGTTCGGCCAGCGCATCATCTCGACGATTTATTCGCAATCCAACCAATACCGCGTGATCATGGAGGCCGACCCCTCGCTGCAGGACTCGCTGAGCGCCCTGTCGGCGATTTATTTGCCGTCCGCCGCTTCCACCACCGGTCAGGTGCCGCTGACCTCCATCGTGAAGCTGGAGCAAAAGCCTGGGCCGTTGCAGATCAGCCATCTGGGACAATTCCCGGCGACCACGATCTCGTTCGATACGACCCCGGGTTCGTCACTGGGCGCCGCCGTGACCGAGATCCGTCAGGCCGAAAAGGACATCAACCTCCCGCAGAGCTTTGTCACCGCCTTCCAGGGAGCCGCCGCCGCGCTGACCACGTCGCTGTCGAATGAACTGATGCTGGTGCTGGCCGCCATCGTCACCGTCTACATCGTGCTCGGCGTGCTGTACGAGAGTTTCATCCACCCGATCACGATCCTTTCGACGCTGCCGTCGGCCGGCGCCGGAGCGCTCGTCGCGTTGTTGATCGCCGGCGACAACATCGACGTCATTTCGATCATCGGCATCATCCTGCTCATCGGTATCGTCAAGAAGAACGCGATCATGATGATCGACTTCGCTCTGGTCGCCGAGCGTGACGAAGGAAAATCGCCGCGTGAGGCAATCCACCAGGCTTGTCTGCTGCGCTTCCGGCCGATCCTGATGACCACGATGGCCGCGCTGCTCGGTGCGTTGCCACTGATGTTGGGCAACGGCACCGGCTCGGAGCTGCGGCAGCCGCTTGGCGTGGCGATCGTTGGCGGCCTGATCGTCAGTCAGGTGCTGACTTTGTTCACGACACCGGTAATCTATTTGATGTTCGACCGGCTGGCGCTGCGGCTGTCCGGCAGACCGGTGACGGAAGGTCCACCGGGCCGCGCGCCGACATGAACGTCTCCGCCCCGTTCATCGCGCGTCCTGTCGCGACAACCTTGCTGACCATCGGCATCGCGCTCGCCGGAATTTTCGCATTCTTCAAATTGCCGGTCTCGCCGTTGCCGCAGGTGGATTTTCCGACCATCGCCGTGCAGGCGCAGTTGCCTGGCGCCAGCCCGGATACCGTGGCGACCAGCGTCGCCGCCCCGCTGGAGCGCCACCTGGGTCAAATCGCGGACGTGACCGAGATGACCTCGACCAGTTCGGTCGGTCAGGCGCGCATCGTGCTGCAGTTTGGGCTGGATCGAGACATCAACGGCGCGGCGCGAGACGTGCAGGCAGCGATCAATGCCGCACGAGCGGATTTGCCGACCAGCCTGCGCAGCAATCCGACCTATCGCAAGGTGAACCCGGCCGACGCTCCGATCCTGATTCTGGCGCTGACCTCGAAGACATTGACGCGGGGGCAAATGTACGACGCCGCGACCAATGTGCTATCGCAACGTTTGTCGCAGATCAGCGGCATTGGCCAGGTGATCATCGGCGGTGCCGCTTTGCCCGCCGTCCGTGTTGAACTGAACCCGACAGCGCTGTTCAAGTACGGTGTCGGACTGGAGGACGTCCGCGCCGCGCTCGCCTCCGCCAACGCCAACAGTCCGAAGGGCTCGATCGAGTCCGATGGCGTGCATTACCAACTCTACACCAACGACCAGGCGTCGCACGCCGAGGATTACAAACCGTTGGTGGTTGCCTACCGCGACGGGGCCGCCATCCGGCTGTCTGACGTGGCGAATGTGCAGGAGTCGGTCGAGAACCTGCGCAATGCCGGTTTCGCACAGGGCAAGCCCGCGGTGCTGGTCATTCTGTTCCGTCAGCCTGGCGCCAACATCATCGAAACGGTCGACAGCGTGAAGGCGGCGGTCCCGCAACTCATGGCGGCGATGCCGCGCGACATGGATCTGCTGATCGCCAACGACCGAACCACGACGATCCGGGCCAGCTTGCAGGTCACCGAGTCGACCCTGGTCATTGCCGTCTGTCTGGTGACCATGGTGGTGTTCCTGTTTCTGCGCAGCGCTCGCGCCACCCTGATCCCGGCGATCGCGGTACCGGTGTCGATCATCGGCACGTTCGGCACGATGTACCTGATGGGCTACAGCCTCGACAATCTGTCACTGATGGCCCTGACCGTCGCTACCGGCTTCGTGGTGGACGACGCGATCGTGGTGCTGGAGAACATTTCTCGACATATCGAAGAAGGCGTGCCCAGGGTTCAGGCGGCGTTGCTGGGGGCGCGCGAGGTTGGGTTCACGGTTACGTCGATCAGTATTTCACTGATCGCCGTGTTCCTGCCGATCCTGCTGATGGGCGGCATCGTCGGCCGGCTATTTCGAGAATTCGCGTTGACATTGTCGCTCGCCATCGTCGTGTCGCTGGCGATCTCGCTGACCACCACGCCAATGATGTGCGCGATGTTCCTGAAGCCGGCCGTGCCGCGCGAGGGTCCGAAGCGACGCACGTTGTTCGATCGCGTGCTGTCGCTTTACGAGCGCAGCCTGGCCTGGTCGCTGCGCCACGGTCCATGGGTCATGCTGATCCTGCTGATCACGATCGGGCTGAATGTCGTGCTTTATGTCGTCGTGCCGAAGGGCTTCTTTCCGCAGCAGGATACCGGCCGGATGATGGGCCAGATCCAGGCTGACCAGAGCATTTCCTTCCAGGCGATGCAGGGAAAACTCACGCAGTTGATGAATATCGTGCAGAACGATCCGGCGGTGGCGACCGTGGTTGGGTTTACCGGTGCCGGCGGCGGCGGCGGTGCCGGATCGACCAACACAGGCTCGGTCTTCGTCGCACTGAAACCGCTGTCGCAGCGGCCTGGGATCGACCAGGTCATGGCCGGCCTGCGCCGCAAACTCGCGGTGGTGCCTGGTGCGAGGCTGTTCCTCATACCGATCCAGGATCTGCGCGTCGGCGGCCGCCAGTCCAACGCCGCCTATCAGTACACGTTGCAAGGCGACAGCACCGCGTTGCTATACGAATGGGCGCCGAAGTTGGTTGCCGCTTTGGAACATGATTCGGTGCTCGTCGACGTCAACTCCGACCAGCAGCAGAAAGGGCTTGAAACCGATCTGCTGATCGACCGCAACACCGCCGGCCGGCTCGGGATCAATGCGACCCAAATCGACAACACACTCTATGACGCGTTTGGCCAGCGTCAGGTCTCCACCATCTACAGCGCGCAAAATCAGTACCATGTCGTCATGGAAGTGGATCCCCGTTATTGGCAGGCGCCCGACACGTTGAAGGACATCTATGTCAGCACTTCGGGTGGGACGGCGAGCGGTACGCAAACAACCAACGCGGTGATTGGGACGGTCAGGGCCGCCGGCACAACGGGCAGTGCGACGACAACCGGCGCGACCGGCAGCGCGTCCACATCGGGCAGCGCGGTTACCGCGGCCAGTATCGCCAGCAGTTCGGCGCGCAATGCATCAACCAATGCCCTCGCGAACACCGGCAAAGGCAGCGCCTCATCCGGCGCCGCTGTCAGCACCAGTAAGGAGACGATGGTGCCGCTCGCCGCTTTCACCAAATACGGTCCGGGCAACACGCCGTTGGCCGTCAATCACCAGGGATCGTTCGTCGCCACCACGATCTCGTTCAACCTGGCGGAAGGTAAGTCGCTGAGCGATGCCACCGCGTCGGTTGAGGACGCGATGCGGCGGATCGGCATGCCCGCGAGCATCCATGGCAGTTTCGCCGGCACCGCTCAGACCTTCCAGCAGTCGCTGAACAGTGAGCCCGTTCTGATCGCCGCCGCGCTGATCGCCGTCTACATCGTGCTCGGCGTGCTGTATGAAAGCTACATCCATCCGATCACCATCATCTCGACTTTGCCCTCGGCCGGTGTCGGCGCGGTGCTCG
Source organism: Acetobacteraceae bacterium (assembly GCA_050012615.1). GTDB lineage: Bacteria > Pseudomonadota > Alphaproteobacteria > Acetobacterales > Acetobacteraceae > Rhodopila. Next base: position 4,723 of record JBEKGV010000098.1, read on the forward strand.
CGCTGATCGTGTTCAACACCGAATTCAGCATCATCGCCCTGATCGGCGTGATCCTGCTGATCGGCATCGTCAAGAAGAACGCCATCCTGATGATCGACTTCGCGTTGGACGCGGAACGAACGCGCGACATGGCTCCGCACGATGCGATCTTCGAAGCCTGCCGGCTGCGCTTCCGTCCGATCATGATGACCACCAGCGCGGCCATTCTGGGTGCGCTGCCGTTGGCCTTGAGTTTTGGCGACGGCAGCGAACTGCGCCGTCCGCTCGGCATTTCGATCGTCGGCGGACTGCTGTTGAGTCAATTGCTGACGCTTTACACCACACCGGTGCTGTATCTTTACCTCGACCGCTTCCGCCTGTGGTCACGCCGCGGGTTCCGGCGGATGTTCCCGGGATTACCACCGACCCCGAGGCCCGCGGAATGAAGCTACGGCTGTGGGTCGCGTTTATCCTGTGCGTGTTTGCCGGGGGATGCATGGTCGGGCCCGATTACAAACGGCCCGACGCGCCGGCATCTCCTGCGTTCAAGGAAATGGCAGGCTGGAGGCCCGGCCATCCGATGGACGACATGGACAAAGGCGCCTGGTGGTCGGTTTATCACGATCCTGAACTGGACCGCCTGGAGCGGATGGTCGAGGTTTCCAACCAGACAGTGAAAGAATTTGAGGCGGAATATCGCAACGCGGTCGCACTGGTAGGAGAGGCCCGCGCCAATCTGTTCCCGACCGCTACGCTGACTCCCGGTGTCACTCGGTCCATGGGCGGCGGCGGCTCATCAGGACTGGGTTCCTCCGGAGGCCGCGGTGGCGGCGGCACCATTTATAGTGTCGAGGGAAGCGCGTCGTGGGACCTGGACGTTTGGGGCCGTGTACGTCGCCAGATTGAAAGCAGCGTGGCCGGCGCCCAGGTGAGCGCCGCCGATCTGGCGAATGCGAAATTGGCGGCTCAGGCGACTCTGGCGACCGATTATTTCGATCTTCGCGCGGAGGATTCGCTTGCGCAATTATTGCGAGAAACCGCCGACGCGTATCAGCGGGCGCTTGATATCACCAAAAACCAGTATCGCGCCGGCACGTCGTCGAGTGCCGACTATGTGACCGCGCTGGCGCAATTGCAGTCGGCTCAGGCCACACTGGTCGGCGTCGGCGTCCAGCGCCAGGCCTACGAGCATGCCATCGCCATGTTGACCGGGCACGCTCCATCCGACCTGACGATCCCGCCCGGCCGTTTGACGGGCGCGGTGCCGGTGGTGCCACCCGGGTTGCCGTCCACCCTGCTGGAGCGCCGTCCCGATATCTCGGCGGCGGAACGGCAAATGCAGCAGGAGAACGCTCTGATCGGCGTGCAGATCGCGGCATATTATCCGGACGTTTCACTCTCGGCGTTGGGCGGCTTCGAGGGCGCCCCGCTGTCGCAGTTGTTCACCACCGCCAATCGCATCTGGTCACTCGGAGCGTCAGCATCCGAGACGCTGTTTTCCGGCGGCGCCCGTCCCGCGGCGGTGACGGCCGCTCGCGCGACCTACGATCAGTTTGTCGCCGTGTATCGGCAGACTGTACTGACTTCGTTCCAACAAGTGGAAGATGCGTTATCCAGCCTGCGCATCCTGGAGCAGCAAGCGGCGGCCGAGGCGATCGCTGTCGCATCGACGCGCAAAGCGGTGGACGTCACATTGAACGAGTATCGCGCCGGCACGGTCGCTTACACCAGCGTGATCACTGAACAGGCCCTGTTGCTGGGGGATCAGCAGACGGCGTTATCCGTGCAGCAGAGCCGCCTGGTTGAGAGCGTCGCACTGATCGAGGCTCTGGGCGGTGGCTGGTCCACCCAGAGCCTGCCTTCGCCGCACTCGGTCAAGGCCGCCAATCCGATTTTCCCGTGATGGAAGATCTGGCGCGCCAATTCGACGTCATGGCACGGCCCCCGCCTTCGCAGGGGTAAACTCGTCCGGGCCACGTGTGTGAGCGGCTGGTCCCCAGACGATCCCCGATCCGGTCGGCCGATGACGGAATATTGGACGGGTGCCCTTTCGAAGCTGGACTAATTCAGCGCCCATGGTATCAGGCGCTGCCATCACCGGTAACATACAAGTCGAGACTTACGGCGATTGACGTGGACATGAATTCGGAACATCGAATTTTATGATTTTTAGGATAACTGAGCAGATTATCCGAAACATCCTTATCGACGTTCATCGGCGTTCATCCGCGGTTAAATTTCTTTCTGGGTGGTCAGGCCACACAAAAATTTGGCGATTGAAGAATTTTCAACCGCGGATGAATGCCGATGAACGCAGATAGAATTTAAGCCTGCCGCCATGCACCATCACCCGCATGGAGTGCGTAAATCCGCCGTGATCGCTTCCATCGTCGCCGGATCAAACCCCTTGGGCGCCAGGACAAGCGCGTTGAGACCTTGCCAGTGTCCTAAGATGTGTGCATCTGGCAGGGACGATCCCCCGATCAAGTCGGGGGAGGGAAATGACGTTTGGACAATTGTGCCAATCGGTAAAATGACCTGCCTGCGTCGATGCCTTCAATGCCCACGCAAAATCTGGCTTAAAAACAACTTCAACCGATCCGTCTTCGGATCCTCGAATATCTGCGCCGGCGGCCCGCTCTCCACGATTTCACCACGGTCCATGAACACCACCCGATGCGCCACCTGACGCGCGAACCCCATTTCGTGAGTGACACAGACCATCGTCATTCCCGATCCCGCCAGTTCGATCATCGTATCGAGCACTTCCTTGATCATTTCCGGATCGAGCGCCGAAGTCGGCTCATCGAAAAGCATGACTTTCGGTTGCATGCACAACGCCCGTGCGATGGCCACACGCTGCTGCTGCCCGCCCGAAAGCTGGCCGGGATATTTCTTCGCCTGCTCGGGGATCTTCACGCGGCTCAGGTAGGTCATCGCCAGTTCTTCCGCCTGCGCCTTGGGCATTTTTCGCACCCAGATCGGTGCCAGCGTGCAATTTTCCAATATCGTCAAATGCGGAAACAGATTGAACGACTGAAACACCATGCCGACCTCGCGACGAATGGTATCCAGGGCGCGTGTATCGTCAGTCAGCTCCGTCCCGTCGACGAATATATGCCCGGCCTGATGCGTCTCCAGCCGGTTGATGCACCTGATCATCGTCGACTTGCCCGATCCGGACGGGCCGCACACGACCACTCGTTCCTTTTGGTCCACGGTCAATGAGATATCGCGCAACACGTGCAACATCCCGTACCACTTGTTGACCTTATCGAGCGTGATCGCCGCGTTTCCCGTTTCGGTCTGGCTCATGGCACGCGTGCTCCGTCAGCGGCGTTGCGAAGCGCCAAGTTCCCGTTCGAGCCCGTGGCTATAACGTGACATGGCAAAGCAGAACGCGATGTAGATCAGGCCGATCGTGATGTAGACCTCGGTCGAAAAACTCTGCCATGGCGGATCGCTGAGCGCGACCCTCCCCATGGTCAGCAGGTCGAACAGACCGATGATCAGCACGAGGCTGGTGTCCTTGAAAAACCCGATGAAGGTATTGACCAATGGTGGAATCACCAGGCGCAGCGCCTGCGGCAAAACCACGAACGCGGTCTTTTTCCAGTAGCTCAGGCCGAGCGCGTCGGCGGCCTCTGCCTGACCCTTTGGCAAAGCCTGCAAGCCGCCACGCACGACCTCGGCCAGGTAAGCGGCGGCGAACAGAGTGATGGCGATCTGCGCGCGCAACAATTTGTCGATGTTCACACCGGCCGGCAGGAACAGAGGAAACATCACGCTGGCCATGAACAGCACGCTGATCAGCGGCACGCCGCGGATCAACTCGACATACACGACGCAGAGCATCTTCACCGCCGGCAATTGCGTCGACCGCCGGCCCAGGGCCACCAGGATCGCCAACGGAAATCCGAATGCGAGGCCGAATGTCGCCAGGATCAATGTGATCGGCAGTCCGCCCCAAAAATCGTCCGTCACCGGAGACAGGCCGAGCACGCCCCCCCACATCAGCACGCCCACGACCGTCAACGCGCCGATCCATATCAGCGCCAGTTCCTTGCGCCAGAACCACCGTATCGCCGAGACAACGTAAAGCCCGATGAAGATGAGCACGACGAGCGCCGGGCGCCACTGCTCATCGTACGGATAGCGCCCGAACAGGATCAATCGGTACTTGTCGTGAATGACAGCCCAGCAGGCGCCGAGCCCTTTGGCGGTCTGGCATACCCCGGTTTCGGCGATGCCCGTGGGCGAATACGGCACCGACCAAATCGCCCACACAAAAGCCCAGTCGAACAATGCGACGACGATGCGGATGATGATATAGCCAAGCGCGAGCGTCACGGCCGTCGAGACCCAGGTCGCGAACAAATTCGTCTTTACCCACGCGACCGCCCCCGCCCCTTGCGGCGCTTCCCTGGGCTTTGGCGACAATGGCAGAGACGATGCGACGCCGGTGGTCATGCTCATGGTTCAGCGCTCC
>JBEKGV010000099.1:0-15515 GCA_050012615.1 Acetobacteraceae bacterium
GGTGCATGTGCTGGATACGGCGCTTGGCCAACCCGCCGCCGATCTGTCATTGTCGCTGTTCCGTATCGACGACGTCGTTCGTACGCAATTGGGAGCGTGGCGCACGAATTCCGATGGACGGTGCGATGCCCCGCTGTTGTTCGGCGCGGCAGTCATCCCTGGCGCTTACGAGATCGTCTTCGACATCGGAACCTGGCGCGCGATGGCGGGGTCAGTGGACCCGGGCTTCTATGATCTGATTCCAATTCGATTCCGCATCACCGACCCAGCGGCGCATTACCATATTCCATTGCTGCTTTCGCCCTACTGTTACTCAACGTATCGAGGAAGCTGACCAGCCGAGCATATTACCAAACTGTCACGGTTCGGCTCGTAACATTCCCGTCGCTCTCCAGACTGACCCGCAGGCATCACCAACCGGTGCCGCGGTGCTGGCCGTCCGGCCAGAAGCCGCCAACAAAATGGAGAGTGACATGAGAAGCTTCAGTTCGATCGTGGCTGTTTCGCTGATGGCGATCAGTCTCGCGGTGCCGGCGATGGCACAGTCGGAGACGGGTGCGGGCTATGTGACCGCTGACCACCAAATGCGTTCAAGCAAAATGATCGGCATGGCTGTCTATAACGACCATGGCGAGAAAATCGGAGTGATCGACGAAATATTGCTGCCAATGGCCGGTGGTGAGCCGAACACCGTGCTCTCGGTTGGAGGATTTCTGGGCGGTGGCAAGAAGCTGGTCGAGGTTCCGCTAAGTCACGTGCATTTCACGGGAGCGAAGCCAATGATGGCGGACGGCGACAAAGCAACTCTCATGGCGATGCCAAGATATAGTTACACCACCCTGGCCAATCCCGGTTGACATCGGTGCCAGTCCGGCACGGTCCCGACGGACCGTGCCGGATAACCAGTCCAAATCAGTCCGCTTCCTGCGCTGCGTGCATGTCCAGTTCGCGTGGATGGAACTCGGCATATCTCGACAGGAAGAACAGGATCCCTGCGACGCCGAGGTAACCAACGGCCACGGTCGGCGACGAGCCCCACCCGATCGCCTCGCCATGGATAAACCCAAAGAACGTGAAGATCGTCCCGGCGATCGCGAACGCGGCCGCCTTATCGAACTCGCGGTCGATGACATAGACCGTGATGGCACCAAGGATGATGCCAGCCAGCGTCGCTCCGCCACCCAACGTTTCCAAACCCTGATACAACACGCCGACCTGCGCCAATTTGGCATGGCCGACCGTCGCCGCGTTGGTCCCCGCCGCGCCCAGAGCGTTGTCGACCATTGTCTTTCCCCAGGCGGCGATTTGCGGCAGCAGCGCCAGCACGATAGCCGGGGCATGACGATGCGGCGATTCCTGGAACGCCTGCGAACCGATCAACATGCCGATGTAAAGAAGGATCGGCAGGATCGCGACGACCGGGATCAGCGCCGTCATGATCGAGATGATGCCGAACCATGTCAGTACCAGAATGACAATGCCGGTCACCGCGGAATAACCCATGCGGCCGCCCATCGCTTTCCATCCGGGATGACCGATATACACCGCGTTGATGAACGGATTGCCCAACAGGCAGCCGATCAGGCTGATGACTCCGTCGGCGGTCAGCACTCTTGTGGTTGGAAACGAGTCTCCCGCGGCCGACGCGCTCTCGACGTTATCCAGGGCCTCGATCAGATCGTAGATGCCGAACGGGATCGCGGTAACCAGAATCACCCAAATGTACTTGAACCCCCCGAACGTATAGGCGACGGCCGGGATCGGGAACGAGAACCCGAAATTCGAGAACGAGCTTGTGAGTTTAGCCATGTTCAGGTCGCCGTAGCCCAGCCCGAACAGATTGGAACCCCAGGCGATCAACGTTCCGACGGCGATCGCCACCAGACCGCCAGGCACCCCGCCGAAATATTTCACCCCGCCGAACCAGCTCGCGAGGATCACCGCGAAGCAAACAACCCCGATCACCGGCGTCGTGAACACCTGGGCCGCCGGGCTCATGGAGATAAACGTGATCGAGATGCCCGCCAGTGATCCCAACAACGCGGCACGCGGCGTGATCTTGCGGATATAGGGTCCGACGAAACCACCGGCCATCAGCACGAAGCTCTGAATGAACACCCACGTCAGGCCGGCTTCCCAGGCCTGTATTGGATCTTTCGTCGCGATCATGATCGGCAGCATGACCACGAAGGTCACGACGAACATGTGCGGCACGCTGATCCCGGAAGGCAGGGCGCAAACGTCGGTTCGTCCGGTCTGCTTCGCCAGCCGCCAGGCGAGGTAAGCGTAATACATCGTGCTCAGGAACAGCATCAGACCCAAAGCGGGCAGGATGCGGCCGAACACCAGAGTGTCCGGCATTTTCAGCACGAAGCGCAGCAGGCCGGTGAGCACCAGCACATTGACCAGGATATTGGTGCCGAAGCCGAACAACGCGTTCCAGTCACCGGGGACCCACAATTTGGGCCTGAACGTTACGCTTGCACTCATACCCCTGATCCTTGTTCCGCTATGTTATTGTTTCAGCGCCGCGATCACGTCCTCGCTTTTGCCAACCCAGCCAAAAATGCCACCCTGGGCTTTGATCATCTTCAGTCCCATCTCCTGGAATTCGGGGAAATAAGACCCGACGCAATCCGACGGCACGAAGCAATCGTAGCCGCGGTCGTTGGCTTCACGGACCGTCGTATTGACGCAAACCTCGGTGGTAACGCCGGTAACCACCAGTTTCGTGATGCCCCCGTTTTGCAGAATGGCGTGAATATCCGTGGCGAAGAAAGCGCCCTTCCCCGGCTTGTCGATCACAGGCTCGCCCGCCGCGGGATAAAGTTCCGGAATGATGTCGTGGCCTGCCTCGCCGCGCACCAGAATGCGCCCCATCGGACCCGCGTCGCCGATGCAGGTCGCGCTCCGGCCGCGAATTTTCTTCGCCGGCGGCAGGTCCGCGAGGTCGGGCCGATGCCCCTCGCGCGTGTGCATCACCATCAGTCCGGCATCGCGCCAGGCGGCGAGCAATTTTCGGTTCGGCTCGATCGTGCGGCGTAGTTGGGAAACGTCGTTGCCCAGCATTTCGCCGAAGCCGCCGGGTTCGAGGAAGTCGCGCTGCATGTCGATGATCAGCAACGCGGTGTGCTTCGGATCGAACTCGAACGGATAGGGCTCGGCTTCGACCGCGATCATGACACCAGTGTCCGCCTGGATCGGGCGTAATGCCGCGCGTCAGTGAACAAGGCACGTCGTGCCGTCGGCACCTCTGTAACTGACATCACCGGCCTCGATCCTTTCCCCGCTCGCGACACGTTGCTTTTGGGTGCCCCGTGCAACCCCCATGCCATGCACGTGACGGGCCACCAGTGAAGCCGCGCGTGGTCGCTCGCGAGTGACCGCGATGGATCTCTGCTCGGCATGATGGAGGAGGATGCCGTGCGATACGCACCGGACGCCGCGTAACCCAGCAAATCCTTTAAACGAACGGCCCTGGATCGCCGCCGAAACTCAATTTTACTAAGTCCCGACGGAACCCGGATTGTGGCGGTCCGTCACCATCTCAGCCTACTTTGTAGGCGAATGATTACTGAATATACATGTTCCGCATGAAATAGGTCCAAAATCCATTTCATCCCGCTGGCGTGGCGAAAAAATAACCCCGCACCGCACAAAACGGGTTGCTCCCGGCATCGTGTTTACCTAGCATCCCGGGGTGGTGGCGAAAATAATCGGGGGACCATGCTGGGCGAATACATTCCGGAATTGCAACGTAAGCTTTGCTCCCGGCACCACGACTGATGCGGGATACGGCGCATTTCCTTTTGGGTCGGCAGACACGGGCTCTGCGGGACGTGAGCCCGACAATGACCGTGCTCGACTATCTCCGGACCGTCGAGAAACTTAGCGGCACGAAAGAAGGGTGTGCCGAGGGCGATTGCGGCGCCTGCACCGTCGTCCTCGGTGAACCCGCGGGAGATGGCGTCAAATACCGCGCCGTCAACGCCTGCATTATGTTCGCTCCCGCTTTGGACGGCAAACAAATCGTCACGGTCGAACACCTGTCCGATGCCGGCGGTGCGCCGCATCCGGTGCAGCAGGCCATGGTGGAACACCACGCCTCACAGTGCGGCTTCTGCACGCCGGGTTTCGTCATGTCGCTGTTCGCGCTGCATCACGCCGCCACGCCCGCCGATCGTACGGAAGTCAACGACGCGCTCGCGGGTAATTTGTGCCGTTGCACCGGCTACCGTCCGATCGCGGACGCGGCGCTCGCGGTCTGCGAAGGCTCGGCGGCCGACGCGTTCGCCGCCGGCGCGGCGGGCACCGCGTTCGCCGCCGGCGCGGCGGGCACCGCCAGGCGAATTAGAGCGCTCGATACGCGTGACAGGCTGGAACTGCGGCATGCGGGTCAGACCTGGATCGCACCCCGTTCGGTCGCCGAACTGTCCGAGGTGTTACTACTGCATCCGGATGCCGTTCTGCTCGCCGGCGGTACCGACGTCGGGCTTTGGGTCACCAAACAGCATCGTGTTCTCGAGACGATCGTTACGCTCGACGCGGTAGATGACATGGCGGCGGTCGAGGAAGCGAACGGCATGCTCCGGATCGGCGCCGCGGCGCTTTACGAGGACGTGCTCGAACGACTTGCGGCGCATTATCCCGATTTTGGAATTTTGCTGCGCCGGCTTGGATCGCGGCAAATTCGCAACCGCGGCACGATCGGCGGCAATATCGGCAACGGCTCGCCGATCGGCGATACGCCGCCGGTGTTGATCGCGCTCGACGCAACGGTGGTGCTGCGGCGAGACTCCGCGGAACGCGTTCTGCCGGTGGCTGAATTTTTCCTCGGTTATCGCCGCACCGCGTTGGCGCCCGGCGAATTCATCGTGCGCATCGACGTGCCGTTGCCGCGGCCGGGCGAACAATTCCGCTGCTACAAAGTGGCGAAACGCTTCGACCAGGACATCTCGGCGGTCTGCGGCGCGTTTCGCGTCGAATTGGTCGACGGCCGCGTCCATGATATCCGCGTCGCCTTTGGTGGCATGGCCGCGACGCCGGTCCGCGTCGTTGCCGTTGAGCGCGCGCTGCTTGACGGCGCATGGACGGAAGCGAGAGTCCGCACCGCCATGGACGTGCTGGATACCGCCCTGACGCCGATCTCCGACATGCGCGCCAGCGCGGACTATCGACGCATGGTCGCACGCAATCTGTTATGCAAATTCTTTCTCGAAACCGCCTCACCAAAGGCTCGCACGCGGTTGGAGAATGCCGCATGAATGCGATCGCGCCACCGTCGGCCGGTCGCCCGATCGCCCACGACAGCGCCGCCAAACACGTCAGCGGCGAGGCGCTGTATATCGACGACCTGCCTGAACCGGCGGGATTGCTGCACGCTTATATCCGGCTATCTCCGCACGCTCATGCGAGGATCACGCGGCTCGATGTTTCGCAGGTGGCATCGATGCCGGGGGTCGCGGCGGTCATGACGGCGGCGGATATTCCCGGTGTGAACGATGTCGGCCCAGCGTTTCCGGGCGATCCAATCTTCGCCGGCGGATTGGTCGAATATCACGGCCAGTCGATCTTCGCTGTCGCCGCCGGCAGCATCGCGCTGGCGCGAGAGGCCGCCGCGAAAGCGGTGATCGAGTACGACGTGCTGCCACCGATTCTGACCATCGATGAGGCGCTGGCCGCGAAGTCTACCGTGTTGCCAACCCAGATCATGCAACGCGGGAATGCCGAAGCGGCGCTGGCGCGCGCGCCGCTTCGGCTGACTGGCCGGATCGATGTCGGCGGGCAGGAGCATTTTTATCTTGAAGGCCAGGTCGCCATGGCCATCCCCGGCGAAGACGGCGACATGTTCGTTCACAGTTCCACTCAGCATCCGACCGAGGTACAGCATCTTGTCGCGAGGGCCTTGAAACTTTCCCACCATTCCGTCGTCTGCGAGACACGGCGGATGGGCGGTGGGTTCGGCGGCAAGGAGTCGCAGGCGTCGCTGATCGCCTGTGTCGCGGCTTTGCTCGCGCAACGCACGAAACGGCCAGTGAAGTCGCGGCTCGACCGCGACGACGACATGATGCTGACCGGCAAAAGGCACGAATTCCGCATCGACTACGATGTCGGATTCGATGCCGATGGGCGCATCACGGGCATCAGCTTCATGCAGGCGGCAAGATGCGGTTATTCGCCCGACCTGTCCGGCGCGATCTGCGACCGGGCGATGTTTCATGCCGACAACTGCTATTATCTCGATCACGCTCGTATCGTGTCGTACCGCTGCAAGACCCACACCGTGTCAAATACCGCGTTCCGCGGCTTCGGCGGACCGCAAGGCATGATGGGCATCGAGTGCGTCATCGACGACATCGCCCGCCACCTGGGGATCGATCCGCTGCTGGTCAGGCAGCGGAATTTCTACGGCACCACCGAGCGGAACGTGACGCCGTATCACATGACGGTGGAAGACAACATCATCCCTGAACTGGTCGCCGAGCTGGCGGCGTCGGCGCGATACACCGAACGGCGGGCGGAGATCGCCGCGTTCAACGCCGAAAATCCCTGGATCAAACGCGGCCTCGCGCTGACACCGATAAAGTTCGGCATTTCGTTCACCCTGACTCATATGAACCAGGCCGGCGCGCTGGTGCACGTCTACACCGACGGCAGCGTGATGCTGAACCACGGCGGCACCGAAATGGGCCAAGGGCTCTATATGAAAGTGGCGCAGGTCGTCGCCACCGAGTTCGGCCTCAGCGTCGACCGCGTGAAGATCACCGCCACCTCCACGGCGAAGGTGCCCAACACTTCGCCAACCGCGGCCTCATCCGGCAGCGACCTGAACGGCAAGGCGGCGCAGGCGGCCGCCGTCGCGATCCGCGAGCGGATGGCCGTCGTCGCCGCCAAGGAACTCGGTGTCGCACCATCGGACATCAGCTTCGCCGGCGGCAAAGTCGGTGGCGGCGGTGGCGAATTGAGTTTCGCCGCCGTCGCGACCCTCGCCCATCGCGCGCGCGTTCAACTTTCGGCCGCGGGCTATTACGCGACCCCGAAGCTGCACTACGACACCGTGAAGCATCAGGGCCGGCCGTTCTTTTATTTCGCCTATGGCGCCGCCGTCGCCGAGGTCGAGATCGATACGCTGACCGGCGAGTATCGCCTGCGGCGCGCCGACATCCTGCACGATTGCGGGCAATCGCTTAACCCCGCGCTCGACCTTGGGCAGATCGAGGGCGGTTTCGTGCAGGGCATGGGCTGGCTGACGACCGAGGAACTATGGTGGGACAAGGCGGGTCATCTGCGCACGCACGCGCCGTCGACTTATAAAATCCCGACCTGCGGCGACATTCCGACGGAGTTCAACGTGTCCATCTACGCGGCGGGACGTAACACCGAGGACGCCATCTACCGCTCCAAGGCCGTCGGCGAGCCGCCCCTCATGCTGGGCATCGCCGTTTTCCACGCGCTGAAGGATGCCGTCGCTTCGCTCAGCCACGACGGCGTCGTGCCTCGGTTCGATGCACCGGCGACACCGGAACGCGTTCTCATGGCAGTGGCGGCGTTACGTGCGCGGCCCGCCGAGACCACCGCGAAAGCAGCCGAGTGATGCACGCATGGTTGCGCGCCCTGAACGAACTCGAGCGCGACGGCGAACCCGCCGTACTGGTGACCGTGGTGACCGCGCGCGGGTCCACCCCACGCGAGGCGGGCTGCAAAATGGTCGTCACGGCCGACACACAATACGACACGATCGGCGGCGGCAACCTGGAGTTCACCTGCGTCGAGGCCGCGCGAAAGATGCTGGACGGAACAGGCGGTCCTGTCCTGCGCGACTTCCCGCTTGGACCTTCTCTGGGACAGTGCTGCGGCGGACATGTCTCGGTGCTGTTCGAACCATTGGCACCATCCTTGTCGCACGTCGCGCTGTTCGGCGCCGGCCACGTCGGGCGCGCTCTGATCGGATTGCTGGCGAATCTGAGGCTTCGCGTGACCTGGTTCGATACGCGGGCGGACGCTCTGGCCGAGGTCCCGTTTGGTATCGATGCGCGCCACACGGCCGATCCGGCGGCAGACGTGGCGTCGCTTCCGGCCGGCTCGATCCTGCTGGTCATGACGCATGATCACCAGATCGACTTCGATATCGTCGCCGCCTCAATGACCCGCGCGGATTTCAGCTTCGTCGGCCTGATTGGTTCAGAAACCAAACGTGCTCGCTTCGTCCGCCGTCTGGCGCGTCTTGGCGTGCCGCCCGAAGCCGTCGGACGGCTGGTCTGTCCAATCGGTGTCGCGGGCGCGGGTGGGAAACTGCCCGCCGAGATCGCCATCTCGGTCGCGGCGCAGATCCTCCAGGTTCAGCAACAAATGATCGGAAAAAGCATGGCGGCGGACAAGCGGGACAACAGGGCACGCCTCGTTCATTCGGCGAACGCGGATTGCCCCGACTGCGACCACGCCTGCGACGGCGACGGCGCGCGCCTGGCGGCCAGAGCATGACCCCGGAAGATCACATGCGCCGTGCCATCGCATTGTCTCTCGAGATGATGCGATCCGGCAGAGGCGGGCCGTTCGGTGCCGTGGTCGTGCACGACGGCAAGATCATCGCCGAGGGGTTCAATCAGGTCACCACCAGCAACGATCCCACGGCGCACGCCGAAGTCGTGGCGATCCGTCTCGCCTGCCAGGCGCTCGGGACGTTCGATCTGACCGGATGTGAACTTTACACCAGTTGCGAGCCCTGCCCGATGTGTCTCGGCGCCTCGTACTGGGCTCGGCTGGACAAGATCTACTTCGCCAACGATCGCGAGGACGCCGCCGCGATCGGGTTTCGCGACGATTTTCTCTACCACGAAATCCCGTTGCCGCTGGACCAGAGGGCGATCCCGATCCTGCCGTTACTGCGCGCGGAAGGAAAACTCGCCTTCGAGGAATGGGACCTCAAGCCGGACAAGGTTCAATATTGAGCGCCGCCTCCTCTCCCCCGCCGGATCCCACCTCGGATCGCATGTCGGACGAAGACTACCTGCGCCTCACGCTCCGGATCGCACGCGAGTCGAGAGCCGCGGGCAACCACCCGTTTGGCGCGATCCTGGTAGGACCGGACGGAGCTGTGCTCATGCGGGCCGGCAATGCGCACGGTGAGGTTGGAGACCCCACCCTGGGCGACCGCACAGGCCACGCGGAACGGGTCTTGATGACGAGGGGACGATGAACCTGCCATGCCGTGTCGTGCTCGGCGCCGGCCAGCGGTCCGTTGAAGTTATCGGGCCGTTGCTGGAAGACGAGTCGCGTGCGGTGCATGAAGGGTTCTGGACCTGACCGATCTTTGGACCGATCTTTGGCGCGCGGATTGCATGCCCCTTTCGCGCGCATACTCAAAAGAGGGGAATAGCGCGGGCAAAGCAAACGCGCCGGATCATAGCGGCTTCTTCGGAAGCGGCGGCGGAAAATATCGTCACAGGCGGACACAAGGTCCACGGAGTTCACCATGCTAAGACGTCAGTTCACCCGGCTTGCCGGTACCGGCGCGGTTCTGTCCGCGTTGCCTTCCCTCATCAGGCCAGCCCAATCGGCGGAGCCCTTGAAGGTCGGGTTCATTTATCTCGGGCCGGTCGGCGATTTTGGCTGGACTTATCAGCATGATATCGCGCGCAAGGCGGCGGTCGAAAAATTCGGCGACAAAATCAAGACCACATTCGTGGAAAACGTCGCCGAGGGTCCGGATTCCGAAAAGGTCCTCAACGATCTGGCCAACTCTGGCCATAAGCTGATCTTCGCGACATCGTTCGGCTATATGAATTACGTCTTGAACTCCGCGAAGAGGCATCCGGCGGTGTTTTACGAGCACGCCACCGGCTACAAGCGCGCGGCGAACGTTTCGGATTACAACATCCGGTTTTATCAGGCGCGCTATGTGCAGGGTGTGATCGCCGGCAAATTGAGCAAGGCCGGGCTCGCCGGTTATGTTGGTTCGGTCCCCGTGCCCGAGGTCGTTCAGGGCATCAACGCCTTCATGCTCGGCATGCAATCGATCAACCCGAAGGCGCGGATGAAATTCGTGCTGATCAATTCCTGGTACGATCCGCCGAAAGAAGGCGATGCCGCCAAGGCGCTGATCGATCAAGGGTGCGACATCATCACCCAGCACACCGACTCGCCCGCTCCGCTGCAGGCCGCCGCCAGCCGCGGGATCAAGGCATTCGGCCAATCCACCGACATGTCGAAGTTCGCGCCCACGACCGAACTGACAGCGAGCACCGACGTCTGGGCTCCGTACTATATCAAGCGGATCGAAGATGTAATGGCTGGCACCTGGAAAAGCACCGACACATGGGGCGGCTTCGACAGCGGCATGCTGGCCATGTCGCCGTTCACCAACATGCCCCCTGACGTCTCGGCGCTGGCGACGCAAACCGTGGCCGACATCACGTCCGGCAAGAACAAGGTCTTCGTTGGGCCGATCATGGATCAAAGCGGCGCGACCAAGGTCCCGGCCGGGACCACGATGGACGATGGCGCGTTGTCCGGAATGCAGTGGCTGGTCCAGGGAGTGGATGGAAAGCTGAGTTGACCGCCGCGAGCATCGCGATGAACGATTCAATGCCATCCGGTCCACTGCTCACCATGAGCGGGATGACCAAACAGTACCCGGGCTGTTTGGCCAACGATCACGTCTCGCTCACCGTCGAGCACAACCAGATCCATGCGCTTCTGGGCGAGAACGGCGCCGGCAAAAGCACGCTGGTCAAAATCATCTACGGCGTCGTCAAGCCCGACGAAGGTGAAATGATCTGGGAGGGGCAGAAAGTCGTCGTCCAGAACCCCGGTCAGGCCCAGAGGCTTGGGATCGGCATGGTGTTCCAGCATTTCTCATTGTTCGAGGCGCTGAACGTCACCGAAAACATCGCCCTCGGTCTTGCCTCGGCGGAGGAACGGGTTGGACTGCGCGAACGCATCATCAAAATCTCCACCGAATACGGCCTGCCGCTCGATCCAGATCGTGTCGTCCACGACCTGTCGGTCGGCGAACGCCAGCGCATCGAAATCGTCCGCTGCCTTTTGCAAAATCCCAAACTTCTGATCATGGACGAGCCGACCTCGGTGCTAACGCCGAGCGAGGTGCAAAAACTGTTCGTGACCTTGCGGCGGCTGGCCGCCGAGGGCTGCTCGATCCTCTATATCAGCCACAAGCTGGAGGAGGTTCGGTCGCTGTGCTCCGCCGCCACGATCATGCGGCTTGGCCGCAACGTCGCGCGTGTCATTCCGGCCGAAAAGACCGTCAAGGAACTGGCGGAAATCATGATCAACATGGATTTGCATGCACCCACACCGAGGCCGCGGCTGGAAACCGCGGCACAGCCCAGATTGGTGCTCGACAGGTTGACCATTCGTTCGCCCAACCATTTCGGCACGGATCTGAAAGATATTTCGCTGTCAGTCGCCGGCGGGGAAATTCTCGGCATCGCCGGCATCGCCGGCAACGGCCAGAGCGAACTGATGGACGCTCTGTCGGGAGAGATCCTCGCCGGACATCCGGAAAACGTCATGATCGACGGCGTTCCGGCGGGCCTCATGGGTCCACATGAGCGGCGCCGTATCCGCGGTTGCTTCGTGCCCGAGGAGCGGAACGGCCACGGTGCCGTCACCACCATGACGCTCGCCGAAAACGCTTTCCTGTCGGGTTTCTCGCGTGGCGGGCTCGTGCACTTCGGCGTGATCGACAGCAAGCGCACGAACGAATTCGCGGCCAACATCATCAAGACGTTCGACGTGAGGACGACCGGTCCAAAGGCGGAGGCGCGGTCTCTCTCCGGTGGGAACCTGCAGAAATTCCTGGTCGGGCGTGAGGTGATGCAGGACCCAAGCGTTCTGATCATCAATCAGCCAACCTGGGGTGTGGATGCCGGGGCGGCTCTGGCGATCCACGAGGCGATCATGGCTCTCGCCCAGTCGGGGGCGGCGATAATGATCATTTCGCAGGATTTGGATGAGATTTTCGTGCTCGCGGACCGCATCGCCGTGATCGCGGGCGGGCGCATATCGGAACCGGTGCTGACTCGCGAGGCGACCGTCGAATCGATCGGCCGGCTGATGGGCGGCACCGCGTCATCCGCTCCGAAGGATGCCGCCCCGGGAGAAAGCATGGAGCAGCCCGTTCATGCTTAAAATCGAGCCGCGCGGCTTTGAGTCGAAATTCTGGCGCTATGCGTCACCCATATTGGCGCTGCTGCTGACCGGAGCGACATCCGGGTTGATCTTCGCCGGCATGGGACGGCCAGCCGGGCTGACGGTTTACACGTTTCTGATCGCACCGTTGCTGCAGCAGGATGGCCTGCAGGCTCTGGTCGTGAAAGCGGCGCCCCTGATCATGATGGGCGTCGGTCTGTCGTTGGCCTACCGTGCGAATGTCTGGAATATCGGAACGGACGGTCAGTTCACGCTCGGGGCGATCTGCGGCGGCGGGCTGGCGCTGGCGTACCCGGACGTGCCTGGCTGGCTGCTCTTCCCCGCCATGATGATACTCGGAACGATTGGCGGCATGGCGAGCGGCGGCCTCGTCGCATGGCTGCGGATCCGGTTCAACGCCAATGAGATCCTGACCAGTCTGATGCTGACCTACGTCACCCAATATCTGCTGCTTTATCTTGTGGTCGGACCCTGGCGGGATCCGCAGGGATTTGGCTTTCCTCAGACCGCGTTGTTCTCCGACAATGCCACGGGCCCGCGTCTGATCGAGGACAGCAACGTTCATATCGGCATTCTGCTGGCGCCGCTGATCGCTGTCGCCCTTTGGTTCATGCTGGAGAAATCCCTGCTGGGGTTCCAGTTCCGGGTGCTCGGCCAGGCAACCCGAGCCGCCAAATTCGCCGGCTTCAGCGAGAACAGGCTCGTCTGGATCGCGATGCTGGTCAGTGGCGGATTGGCCGGGCTCGCGGGCCTGCTGGAGGCGACCGGCACATTGGGACAACTGACGACAACGCTCTCGCCGGGTTATGGGTTCACCGCGATCATCGTTGCTTTCCTTGGGCGCCTGAACCCACTCGGCGCCATTCCCGCGGGGCTCTTGCTCGCCCTTACGTATCTGGGCGGCGATGCGGCGCAGATCAATCTTGGTCTGCCGAACGCCGTGACCGGCATCTTTCAGGGCATTCTGTTGTTCTACCTGTTGGGCTGCGACTTCCTGTTGCTGCATCGGGTTAAATGGGTGCCGCGGACGCGCCTGGCCACAAGTCCGGCGAGGGCCATTCCATGACCGGTTTGCTGGTTGCGTTTCTCGTCAGCACGATCGCCGCCGCGACGCCATTGCTGCTGGCGGCGACCGGGGAGCTGGTGGTCGAGAAAGTAGGCGTCCTGAACCTCGGCGTGGAGGGCATGATGCTGGCCGGCGCCATCGCCGCCTTCGCCACCGCGAACGAAACCGGGATTACCTCGTTGGGTGTGCTGGCGGCGCTGGTCGCGGGGATGGCGCTGGCGCTGATATTCGCGGTTATTTCGCTGACGTTGCAGGCGAACCAGACCGCGACCGGACTGGCATTGACGATTTTCGGACGCGGTTTCAGTGCGCTGGTCGGGGCGGGGTATGTTGGCATTCCCGCACCCACACTGCCGAAACTGCACATTCCCGTGCTGTCGGATATCCCGGTGCTCGGCCCGGTTGTCTTTTCGCATGATATCCTGGTGTATCTCTCGCTGGCCATCCTCGCGGTGGTCGCATGGGCTATCCGCTCCACCCATCTCGGCCTGATTTTCCGAGCGGTCGGTGACTCACATGACGCCGCGCACGCGCTTGGCTATGCCGTGGTGCCGATCCGTTACGCCGCCGTGGCGTTCGGCGGAGCCATGGCTGGACTGGCCGGCGCCTACATGTCGCTCGCCTATACCCCGCTATGGGCGCAGGACATGACCGCCGGGCGAGGCTGGGTGGCGCTGGCTTTGGTCACGTTCGCCGCGTGGCGGCCATTCTGGCTGCTGATCGGAGCGTGGTTCTTTGGCGCGCTGATGTATCTGTCGCTGTATGTGCAGGCTTTGGGAATCGCCGTGCCGTCGGCGCTGCTTTCGGCGCTTCCCTACATCGGCACCATCGTCGTGCTGGTGCTGATTTCGCGCGACGCCAGGCGCATCCGCCTGCACCGCCCCGCCATGCTGGGCCGGCCCTTCCAGGCCCGAGCATAGGTGCAACTGTCGCCACCGCTTTGGATTCGTAACCCGCTCGGCATTCTGGCCGACAATGCCGCGGGGGGCGTTGTCGTGCGTGGCGGCCTGATCGAGGACCTGATCCCATCCGGCGGACAGCCAACAGCTCAGGATGCGGTGGTGTTCGACGCCGGCGATCATGTCGTGCTGCCGGGCCTGATCAATACCCATCATCATTTCTACCAAACACTGACCCGGGCCACACCGGAAGCGCTGGATCGCCCGCTGTTCGGCTGGTTGACCGCACTCTATTCGATCTGGGGACGGATCACGCCCGAGGCCATGGATGCCGCCGCGACCGTCGCTTTGTCGGAACTTCTGCTGTCCGGCTGCACCACCACCACCGATCATCACTACGTCTTCCCACCAGGACTTGATAACGCGATCGACATTGAAATCGCGGCCGCGCAACGTCTCGGCATCCGCATAACGGTGACCCGCGGCTCGATGAATCGGTCGCAACGCGACGGTGGGCTGCCGCCGGACGACGTCGTCCAGGACGAGGACACGATCCTCGCCGACAGCGAGCGATTGATCGCGCGCTACCATCAGCCCTCCCCCGATGCGCTGGTGCAAGTGGCGCTCGCACCGTGCTCGCCGTTCAGCGTCACCACGTCGCTGATGCGTAAGAGCGCGGAGCTCGCGGCACGGACCGGCGTTCATCTGCACACGCATCTCGCCGAGACGGAGGACGAAAATCGTTTCTGCGAGGACCTGTACGGTTGCCGCCCACTCGATTATCTGGAGACCTGCGGGTGGCTGCACGACAAGGTCTGGCTCGCGCACGGCGTGCATTTCAACGCGGACGAGATGGCGCGCCTGGCCCGCGCCGGGACGGCCGTAACGCATTGCCCTTGCAGCAATCAGATCCTGGCGTCCGGTCATTGCCCGGTCTGCGACATGGAGCAAGCCGGCGTGCGCGTCGGCCTGGGTGTCGACGGATCGGCCTCCAACAACGCGTCCAATCTGATGCAGGAGGTGCGGGCCGCTTTTCTGCTGCAACGCGGCCGCTACGGTGTGGAGCGGGTCAGCCATCTCGATGCGTTGCGGTGGGCCACCACCGGATCCGCCGCGTGCATCGGCCGGCCCGAATTGGGCGTCATCGCGGCCGGTGCACAGGCCGATCTCGCGTTATTCCGGCTGGATGAGTTGCGTTTCTCCGGCGCCGGCGACCCGCTGGCGGCGTTGGTGCTGTGCGGGGCCCACCATGCGGACCGAGTGATGGTCGGTGGGCGGTGGGTCGTGGAAGACGGCGCGGTCCCGGGTCTTGACCTGCCGGCACTGCTACGGCGCCACGGTGCCGCCTCGCGGTCCTTGGTGTCGGCCCCGCCTTAAAA
>JBEKGV010000100.1:0-9133 GCA_050012615.1 Acetobacteraceae bacterium
CGGGACGACGCCCAGTACGAGGCGGTTGGCGGCGATGTCGGACTCTTTTTTGCCGGTGAGTTCGGCGAGGCGCTTGTCGGAAAATCCCAGCGCCTTCAGGCGGCGGAGCGCACCGGCCTCGCGCGGCAGGCCAAAGGCGGTGACGGCACGTTCGGCCTCGATGATGCGTTCCAACTCGCGGAGGAACCACGGGTCGAACTTGCAGCAGTCGTGAATATCCTCGATCGACAGCCCTTCTCGCAACGCCTGAGCAGCCACGAGCAAGCGGTCCGGTCTCGGGGTGGACAGGGCTGCTCGGAACGCGTCTGGATCGCCGTCGCCCGGCGCCTCGACGGGGTCAAGGCCGGACAATCCAGTCTCCATGCTGCGAAGCCCCTTTTGCAGCGCTTCCGCGAAGGAGCGGCCGATCGCCATCGCCTCGCCGACGGACTTCATCGACGTGGTCAGCAGAGCCGGCGTGCCAGGGAATTTCTCGAAGGTGAAACGGGGGATTTTGACGACGACGTAGTCGATCGTCGGCTCGAAGCTGGCCGGCGTGACCATCGTGATGTCGTTCGCCAACTCGTCCAGTGTGTAGCCGACGGCGAGTTTGGCGGCGATCTTGGCGATCGGGAATCCGGTGGCCTTGGACGCCAACGCCGACGATCGTGATACGCGCGGGTTCATTTCGATGATGACCATGCGCCCGTCCGCCGGGTTGAGCCCGAACTGCACGTTCGACCCGCCGGTATCGACGCCGATCTTGCGCAGACAGGCGATCGAGGCATCCCGCATGCGTTGGTATTCTTTATCCGTCAGAGTCAACGCCGGCGCGACCGTGACCGAGTCGCCGGTATGGATGCCCATCGGATCGACATTCTCGATCGAGCAAACGATGATGCAGTTGTCCGCGCGGTCGCGGACCACCTCCATCTCGAATTCCTTCCAGCCGAGGATGGACTCTTCGATCAGCACTTCCGTGGTCGGCGAAATCTCGAGGCCGCCGCTGACGATCTGCTCGAACTCTTCCTTGTTGTAGGCGATGCCGCCACCTGTGCCGCCCAAAGTGAATGACGGCCGGATGACCGCGGGGAGGCCGGTGTTGACGAGCGCCGCACGGGCTTCCTCCATCGTGTGAGCGATGGCGGAGCGCGGCGACTCGATGCCGATTTCCGTCATGGCATCACGGAATTTCAACCGATCCTCGGCACGATCGATGACGTCGGCTTTGGCGCCGATGAGTTCGACGCCGTGACGTTCCAAGGCACCGTTGGCGGCGAGTTTCATCGCCGTATTCAGCGCGGTCTGCCCGCCCATGGTGGGGAGCAGAGCGTCGGGCTTTTCGCGAGCGATAATCTTTTCGACGATCTCGGGCGTGATCGGCTCGACGTAAGTGGCGTCGGCGAGGCCGGGGTCGGTCATGATCGTGGCGGGATTGGAGTTCACCAGAATCACCCGGTATCCCTCCGCCTTCAGCGCCTTGCACGCCTGGACGCCCGAATAGTCGAACTCGCAGGCCTGACCTATGACGATTGGGCCGGCGCCGATGATCATGATGGAGTGGATGTCGGTGCGTTTGGGCATTGGGTCAGCCTGGAAGTTTGAGCTTCAGGGGTCCCGCGCGGCAGTGACACCGGCCGGGGTTAATTCAAGATGCCAGCGGCATTGCAGCGTGCCCTCGGACAGACGGATCGGCTCGTGGATCAGGCCGACATGCAAGCAAGAGGCGACTGCGTCGTGAAATTCATCACAAGTGACCGGTTCCTGTGCGAGCGCCAAAAATCGGGCGAAACCGGCCTCAACGTTCGGCTCGTTGATGCGGTGTCGGAAAGCGATTGTAAGTAGCAGACCCTCCGCTCTTGGCGCGGGCACCACAGTCACCCGGCCGCGGTCCGTTCCGAATCACGCGAGCGCCGACGAACCCACTTCCAGCTCCGCTCGGATAACCATCCGTCCGAATCCCTCGGGTTGGTCTCGATCACCAGCAGACGGGCCTCATTGGTATAACGACGGACCGCCTTACTGATCGCCGCGGCGTCCTGGTCACTGACGACCAGAAACACGCCTGGGATGTGATTCCACCAGTTTTCGAAGACGGAGCTGGTCTTGATGAACTCCTTCAACCCATCCAGGTCCAGAGTCGGGTCAAGCAGATCCAAGGAGATCAGATAAGTCTTATTCGTCATTCGACCCGTCCTCACCATCGCGACCTGTTCGCGGTTCAGGATATTTAGAGCGCGGCCGATCATCCGCATCAATAACCATGTGCGTCAGTCGTTCCCGGACCGCGGGGTCCGTATCCTTGTCGCCGATTATCTGAGCCATCCTCATGCTTAAGACGTGCTGCTCGGACCGCAACGTCTCTGGCTTCAAAATAATCGCGTAGGCCACCAATGCCACAGCGCTCACGAAGCCGCCAGTTCCGAGCGCTGCCAGCAGAACGCGGAGCCACTCAGACGCAGCCATACTGCCACCAAGGCAAAGCACGGCGAAAAGCAACAGGACACCAAAGACAAAAGGGATCGGGTAGGTGACCGTCGCACTCCGTATCGCCTCATGGAGTATCCTGGCATCCATCATCGCGGTCGCCGATCGATCATTTCCACGAACCGCTGGAACAGATAGTGGCTGTCGCTCGGTCCCGGACTGGCCTCCGGATGATATTGCACGCTGAACGCGGGACGGTCCGAGCAAGCCAGGCCTTCGTTGGAGCCATCGAACAACGATACATGTGTCGGGTTCACCGTATCCGGCAGAGTATCCAAATCGACCGCGAAACCGTGGTTCTGGCTGGTGATCTCGACCTTGCCCGTCGTGAGGTCCTTCACCGGCTGGTTGGCGCCGCGATGGCCGCGGTCGAGCTTGAACGTCTTTGCTCCCAGGGCCAGCGCCAGCAGTTGGTGGCCCAGGCAAATCCCGAACATCGGGACGCCTTTCGCCAACACGCCCTGGATGGCCGGCACCGCGTACGCCGCGGTCGCCGCCGGATCGCCAGGCCCGTTCGACAGGAACACGCCGTCCGGTCGATGCCGCAGGATATCGTCGGTTGAGGCGGTCGCGGGGACCACCGTTACCCGGCATCCCGCCGCCGCGAGGCACCGCAGGATATTGCGCTTCGCCCCATAATCGACGGCGACGACATGCCGAACCGGCGCCGTTTGCCGTCCGAAACCCTTGGGCCAGGCCCAGGATGACTCGTCCCAATCGTAGGATTGGAGGCAGGTGACCTCTTTCGCCAGATCCATCCCTTCCAGACCCGGCCAACCCTCCGCCAGGGCGCACAACGCGGCGAGGTCGAACCGCCCATCCGAGGGGAACGCGAGCACGCCGGTCGGCGGGCCGCCGTCGCGAATGCGTTTGGTCAGAGCGCGTGTGTCCACGCCGGATACGCCGGCGATGCTCCGGGCGCGCAGCCAGACGTCCAGATGCTGCGTCGAGCGCCAATTGGATGGTTGGGTGAGATCTTGCTTCACGACCAGGCCTCGGGCGGCGACAGATGCGGCCTCGATGTCCTCCTGGTTCGTGCCGACATTGCCGATGTGAGGGAACGTGAAGGTGATGATCTGTCCGGCGTAAGACGGGTCGGTCAGGGTTTCCTGATAGCCGGTCATACCCGTGTTGAAGCAGATTTCACCTACTGGCGCGGGCTGATCCGTGTGCGCCCCGAAGCCGCGGCCCCAGAACACGGCGCCATCGGCGAGGACGAGCGCGGCTGTTGCTCCTGGCGGGACGTCCCCAGATCCCGACTGAATCTCACCACGCAATTCATCCATCGGGAGGCCCGTGGCAGCACTTACCACGGCCCAATGCCGCG
This sequence comes from Acetobacteraceae bacterium, assembly GCA_050012615.1. Taxonomy (GTDB): domain Bacteria; phylum Pseudomonadota; class Alphaproteobacteria; order Acetobacterales; family Acetobacteraceae; genus Rhodopila. The sequence goes on from JBEKGV010000100.1 coordinate 3,794, forward strand.
ACGGCACGGCCCCGGCGTGGCGCCATTTGCGCACGGCCTCCGTGGTGACGCCGGTCAGGCGGGCGGCGGGCTCGGGGCCTCCCAGGCGATCGATGATGTCGTCAACGGTGGCTGGCATGAGATGGATGTAGCGGAGATATTTTCCGTAGCCAAGGTTGGTGAGCCTTTCGCGGAAATTAAATCCTGAGCCGTGTCACCCCCCGCCGTTCTCATCAAACGACCTCTCGCTTGAATGGGGATACCGGAGATAGTACGAACGTCGCGGGTTCCCGGAGAGGACGATGGATCGAGACAATGTGATCGCGACACTTCGCGCCCATGAGGCCGATCTTCATCAGGTCGGGGTGGCTCGGCTTTATTTGTTCGGCTCCGTCGCCCGCCACGAAGCCCGTCCCGACAGCGATGTGGATCTTTTCTTCGATACCGACAATCCACGCTTCAGCCTGATCGAATTGGTCGACGTCCAGGAGAGGGTGAGCGATATCCTGGGCCTGGAAACCGATGTGATGACACGGGCGAGCCTGCATCCGATGCTTCGACAGCGGATAGAAGAGGAAGCGGTGCGCGTGTTCTGACGTGCCGCGAAGTATTGTTCTCCGCCTCGCGGACATTCGCGACGCGATCGTCGGCATTCAAAACGCGGCCGTCGGCGCCGACTTCGACGCCTTCGCCAACGATTGGACGATGCAGCGTGCCGTTGAGCGCGGACTGGAAATCATGTCCGAAGCCAGCCGTCATATCCCGGATGACCTTAAGGCACTCGCTCCGGATATTCCCTCGCGGCAGATCGCCGCGATCGGGAACCTGCTTCGGCACGAGTATCAGCGCACCGACATCAGGGCGACCTGGAACATTATCGACAAACATCTGCCGCCGCTTGCCGTGGCAATCGATCAATTAATGTCGGTTGCGGAACAATGGGATAACCTATGACATGCGTCCGCGGCGCGTTGTCTCCATCCGCGCCCGGCTCCATAATGCTGCGCGCCCCCCAAAAAGACTCGGAGCCCGCCATGAGCCTGCGCGAACAGTTCACGGACCAGCTCAAGGTCTCGATGAAAGCGGGAGACTCGGCGCGCACGTCGACGCTGCGCATGATCCTGGCGAAGTTGAAGGACACCGACATCGCCGCCCGCCCTAAAGGCATCGACAAAGTCCCGGACGAGGACGTGCTGTCGATGCTGCGCGGCATGGTCAAATCCCGCCGTGAGTCGGTGGTACTCTACCAGCAGGGCAACCGTCCCGAACTCGCCGCCAAGGAAGACGCCGAGATCGCGGTCATCGAAGCGTTTCTGCCCAGACAGATGGACGACGCGGCGGTCGAGGCGGCGGTAGCGGCGGCGATCGCCGAGACCGGTGCCGTCAGTATCAAGGACATGGGCAAAGTCATGGCCGCGTTGCGCGCGAAACACGCTGCCGCGCTCGACATGGCCAAGGCGGGACCGCTGGTGAAAGCCAAATTATCGTGATGGCGATTGAAGCCTGATGGCTCTGCCGCCCGGGTTCCTGGACGAGCTTCGCGCCCGCATTCCGGTGGCGGCGGTCATTGGGAGGACCGTACGGCTGGCGCGCTCCGGCCGGCAGTGGAAGGGCTGTTGTCCATTCCATGGCGAGAAAACGCCCAGTTTCTACGTATACGAAGACGGTTTTCATTGCTTCGGCTGCGGTGCACACGGCGACGTGATCACCTTCGTCATGCGATCTCTGGGCTCTAGCTTCCCCGATGCGGTCGAACAACTCGCAGCCGAGGCGGGGATGCAGGTGCCCGCGCCATCCGCCGAGGCGGCCGAGGCGGAAAAGCGGCGTCTGGACCTGGCGGGCGTACTGGACGCGGCGGTCGCCAGTTTCCAGCGCCGCCTGTTTCTGCCGGAAGGCAAGGGTGCGCGGGATTATCTCGCTCGGCGGGGTCTCACCGACGACACGATCCGCCGCTACGGTCTTGGCTGGTCGGGCGAAGGCAGGGGCGCTGTCGCGGCGGATCTGGCGCGCGAGAACGTGACCCAGGATCAGCTCATCGATTCCGGGCTGATGCGACGCGATGATGAAACCGGTCGCGTGTTCGACTTGTTCTTCAACCGCGTCATGTTCCCGATCAGGGACCGCCGCGGACGGACCATCAGCTTTGGCGGCCGGATCATGGGAGACGGCCAACCGAAATACGTGAACGGGCCGGAAACCGCGCTGTTTTCCAAGGGGCGCACGCTCTACGGCCTGGATCTGGCGCGGGAGGCGGTACGGCGTGGCGCTGCCCTGGTTGTCGTCGAGGGCTACATGGACGTAATCGCCCTTGGCCAGGCCGGGTTCGCGGCGGCCGTGGCGCCGCTCGGCACAGCGCTGACCGAGGAACAACTCGCCGAACTATGGCGGCTTTCGCCCGCGCCGGTGCTGTGCTTCGACGGCGACGCGGCGGGCGCGCGGGCGGCGGCGCGAGCGGCGGAACTCGCTTTGCCGATGTTGGCTCCGGAGCGAACGCTGCGGCTGATTTCTCTCCCGTCGGGCGAGGATCCGGACAGCCTGGTGCGCGGCCAGGGCGCGCGGGCGTTCCAGACGATGCTGGACGGCGCCCGCCCGCTGGCCGAGTGTCTTTTCGACCTCATGCGCGAAGGCGCGAATGAAGCGACGCCGGAGCAGCGCGCCGCCTTCCGGACGAAACTGGAAGGGGCGGCGAAACAGATCCCCGACAAGGCGCTCGCCAGTGAATATCGGAGCATCCTGCTGGACCGGTTCTTCGCGAGCCGGAGGCGAAATAGCGGCAGCTTCCAATCCGCCAACCGGCCCGGCTTCAGTCGTTACGCATCGAGCAACGCGGCACCCACCCGAACCGGGCCTCGGCCCCCCGCCGATGTCGAGGCGGTCGCCGCTGAAAGAGTTCGGATCCTAACGGCCATTCTATTGCGCCATCCGGTTCTGTTCCGTGATGTCGAGCACGCCTATGCGGGCCTCGACCTCGATCCGCCGCTCGCACAGGTGCGCGATGCCATCGGAACATGGGCCGTACATGCTGAAGTCCTTGACTCTCAGGCCCTGATAGACCACCTGGACAGTTTAGGGTTACTCGTGGATGTGGAGCGAATTCTGGCCGGGACACCCGTCCCGTTGCCAGCATGCGCGTCTTCGGCAGCGATGCCGGCCGAGGCGGAGGAGGGATGGTGGCACATCTTCGGGTTCCTGAACGTCGATCGCCTGCGCGAGGAGGTCAGTATCGCCACGGCGGACCTGGCCAGATCGTGCACCGAGGAAACTCAGCGGAGACTTGTCGCATTGAAGTCAGCACTGGAAAAAATCAGCGCGGGGGATCCCGACGGAACTGACCTCGCCGCTGCCTGATACGTATTTTTCACGCGGTTTAACCCGCGCCAATAACCCCTACGGCTTATGCCGTGACCCATCCGACCTGGGAGACTCCTGACCGATGGCCACGAAAACAATTGTCGCTGGTGACACCGCCACCGCGGACCAGGATGCGGAAACCAACCTGCTCGATGTGCAGACCGCCGCCGTTAAGCGACTGGTCGCGCGGGGCAAGGAGCGCGGCTACATCACCTTCGACGAACTGAACACCATCCTGCCGCCGGATCAGAACAGCTCGGAACAAATCGAGGACCTGATGGCCTCGCTGTCCGAGATGGGCATCCAGGTCGTCGAGAGCGAGGAACAGGAAGACGGCGAGGCTCCGGTCGCGGCGGTCGAGAAAACCGAGGAGGCCGAGGAAGAGCAGACCGGCAATATCGATGAGGCCAGCGTCGGCCGCACCGACGACCCGGTCCGCATGTATTTGCGCGAAATGGGCAGCGTCGAACTGCTGTCGCGCGAGGGCGAGATCGCCATCGCCAAGCGGATCGAAGCCGGCCGCGACATGATGATCAACGGCCTGTGCGAAAGCCCGCTGACCTTCGCCGCGATCATCTCCTGGCACGACCAGCTCAAGGCCGGCCGGATGTTGTTGCGCGACATCATCGACCTGGAAGCGACCGACGGCGCCGCTGCTGGTGAAGGGGTCGAAGCGGTTGAAGCCCCGCCGCCTACCGACGGGTTCGCCGCGCCCGACGATGACGCGGACGATGAGGACGGCGGGCCCAGTATGTCGCTGTCCGCGCTGGAAGAGAAACTGAAGCCCGAAGTGCTGGCGCGCTTCGAGGAAATCGAGGTGCTGTACAAGAAACTGCACAAGATGCAGAGCCGCCGGCTGGAAACCATGACCAGCGGTGAGGATGTCACCACGCGCTCGGAAAAGAGCTACGGCAAGTCGCGTGAAGAACTCGTGCAAAAGGTCGGCCAGGTACGGTTGCACAACAACCGCATCGAGGAACTGGTTACGCAACTGAAGCAACTGAACCAGCGGCTGACGACGCTGGAAGGTCAGCTGCTGCGCATGGCCGAGGGCACCAAGGTCGCCCGCGAGGACTTCCTGAAGCACTATCGTGGCCAGGAGCTGGACCCGAACTGGATCGGCAAGGTCTCGATGTTGCCCGGCAAGGGCTGGAAGCCGTTCGTCGCGAAGCACACCGTCGACATCAACAATGTTCGCGGCCAGATCGCCGCCGTCGCGACCGACGCCAGCCTGCCGATCGCCGAATTCCGCCGCGTCTACATGACCGTGAGCCGCGGCGAACGCGACAGCGCGCGAGCGAAGAAGGAGATGATCGAGGCCAATCTGCGGCTGGTCATTTCGATCGCCAAGAAATACACCAACCGCGGACTGCAATTCCTGGACCTGATCCAGGAGGGCAATATCGGTTTGATGAAGGCCGTGGATAAGTTCGAGTATCGCCGCGGTTATAAGTTCTCGACTTATGCCACATGGTGGATCCGTCAGGCGATCACTCGTTCGATCGCCGACCAGGCGCGCACGATCCGTATTCCGGTGCACATGATCGAAACGATCAACAAGCTGGTGCGTACATCGCGGCAGATGCTGCACGAGATCGGCCGTGAGCCCGCCCCCGAGGAACTCGCCGAAAAACTGGGCATGCCGCTGGAGAAGGTGCGCAAAGTCCTGAAGATCGCCAAGGAGCCGATCAGCCTCGAAACCCCGATCGGTGACGAGGAAGATTCTCATCTCGGCGACTTCATCGAGGATAAGGCAGCGGTCATTCCGCTGGACGCGGCGATCCAGGCCAATCTGCGGGAGGCGACGACGCGTGTGCTGGCGTCGCTGACGCCGCGCGAGGAACGGGTGCTGCGCATGCGTTTCGGCATCGGGATGAACACCGACCACACGCTGGAAGAGGTTGGGCAGCAGTTCAACGTGACCCGCGAGCGCATTCGCCAGATCGAAGCGAAAGCGCTGCGGAAGCTGAAACACCCAAGCCGGAGCCGGAAGCTGCGGAGCTTCCTCGA
>JBEKGV010000101.1:0-9127 GCA_050012615.1 Acetobacteraceae bacterium
TGGCGACGGTGATTGAAACCGGCCCAGGGGTGACAAGTTGCCGAGCCGGCGACACCGTGGTGATGCATTGGCGGCCAGGCAAAGGCATGCAGTCGCCGACGCCGGATTATCGCTGGAACGGCCGCAAGCTGAATGCGGGCTGGGTCACCACGTTCAACGAATACGCGGTGGTTTCGGAGAATCGGGTGACGCCGGTCCCCGCGAAGATCGACCGGCGCAGTGCGCCGCTTCTGGGTTGCGCCGTCACCACGGCTCTCGGCGTGATCAACAACGACGCCCAGGTTGGGATCGGTGAATCGGTGGTGGTGTTTGGCGTGGGTGGCGTCGGCTTGAATATCGTGCAATTCGCCGCGTTGGTAGGCGCGTTTCCGGTGATCGCGATCGACCGGCGCGACAACAAGCTGGACATGGCACGCAAGTTCGGGGCGAGCCACGTGATCAACTCCGAGACCCAGGCGGACTACGCCACGGCGCTGCGCGATCTGGTCGGACCGGACGGCGCCGACAAAGTGATCGATACGACCGGGGTCAAGGGACTCATCGAACAGGCCTACGAACTGACCGCGAGAAAGGGCCGTTGTATCCTGGTCGGCGTTCCGCACGAAAAGGTGGAGATTTACACGCTCCCACTCCACTTCGACAAAGTTCTGAAAGGATCCGAGGGGGGCCAGTGCCAGCCCGCCCGCGACATTCCCCGTCTCGTTCGGCTCGCGGACTCCGGGCGTATCAATTACGACGGGATCGTGACGCACGAGTTCCCGCTCGACGACATCAATGACGCGATCGCGCTGATGCGCGGCGGCACCTCCGGGCGAATCCTTCTCAATATTTCCTGAGCACGCGCTCGCTGCTTCGGGCCGGCGGGGAAAGGAGGACTACTTGGTAAGGTTGATCAAGCGGATCGTGCTTTGGGGCATCCGATCGGCGGGCTATGAACTCCGGCGTAACCCGTTCCACAAAATCGATGATCACGACAGCGGCCAACCACGCAAACCGACATCCCCGTTCGTCGAGGTTTTGCCGCTCAGCGATATTCCCTTTCCCGCCGTCGACCTCGATCAATCGGTGAACCCGGTTCCCGAGATCATGCGAGCGCCGGAATTCGTAGTCTCGGCCGAGTACTTCGCGAACAGTCCGGCCGCCGGGCGATCCCTTGTCTCAGCCGACACACAAGCGCTGCTGTTCGCGATCATCCGCAATCTGCGTCCCAGCACCGTTGTCGAGATTGGCAGCTTTCGATGCGGCACCGCAGAGGCGATGTGTCGCGCCCTGTACGCGAACGAGTCAGGCCGCCTGTTCACCGTGGACCCGTTCGGCGCCGGCACCGTTCCCGGGATCATCGAGTGGTGGCCACAAGAATTGCAACACCACGTCCGCTTCATCCCGATGAACTCCGCCGAATTCTTCATGGAGATGGAGAAGCAGAACCTGCAGCCGGAGCTGGTTTTCGTCGATGGCAACCATGATTACGAATTCGCGCTGTTCGACATCCAGTGCGCTGCGCGGCGCCTCGCCCGCGGTGGTTTCATCTGCATCGACAATATCTCCCAGGCTGGGCCTTTCTTCGCCGCGGCCGACTTTCTGAAGGCAAACCCCGACTGGACCGAGTGCGGTACGTCCGCCGCGCAGTACGACGGCTCGAAGGCATTCGACCGGGAGCGCACCGGCATCAAGAACACCGACATGATGGTCATACGCGCGCCGGCTACCCTGCGGGTCGGGGCGCGCCCAACCACGCCAGGCGAGCAGCCATGGTCCTCCAACACCGTTCATGGCCTCCGCATGACACTGGCGCCCGGCAACGGCCGTGGCTGTCTACATGTCCAATGCGTCGTCAGAGGATTCGGCAAGCAACTGGTCGAACACATCGGCGAAACGAACATCGCGGTGGACGGCCAGTCGACGACCATCTCCGCGAGCTTCGACCCGCCGGTCGCGCTGGATGGCAAGTTCATCCGGATCGGTGTCGAGCCGTGGCTGATTTGGCGAGGCGACACATCTCTGCGTCTCCTCGAGCCACCATCGATCTTCTGAACCTCCACCGGCCGGTGACGACCTCGCCCGCTTCGGTTGCGAACCTCGCGAGAGATCGCCATAGGTGACCAAGAACTGGAGAGACGCGACAATGTCGAACCCGGCAACCATGGATCTGTCCAACCCGTCGGACCTTTGGGAGCAGTTGCTCGCACAGCTTCCCGACGCATCGGCACGTGCCGCGTTCGTGGACTTCGTAGCTCGCGAGCTGCTACCTAAAGACCACAACAGCGTATTCTGGGGCGACCGCCTGCTCAGCCTCGACAAGTCGATGGGCTTTCTGTCGGACCCGGTATTCGCGCGCGCATGGGAACAAGTACGCGGCGCGCACATCTACGACCAATACGACAATCGCCAATCGATCGCATGGCGGATGCACACGCTCGTCTGGGCTGCACGGCATGCGCTGGCTTTGCCGGAGGGGGATTTCGTCGAATGCGGCGTCTTCCAGGGCGACATGTCTCATGTCGTCTACCAGGCATCCGGGCTGGCGAGGTCGGGCCGGCGAATGCACCTGTTCGACTCGTTCGAGGGAATTGATCCCGCGCGCGTCGCTCCCGGCGAATATCGACTGAGCCCAAATTATGTCGGTCAGGCCAACGCCCATTATAGTCGGCCCGATTTGTATCAGTCGGTCTGCGATCGCTTCGCCACGTGCCCCGAGATCTCCGTCCATCGCGGCTATCTGCCGGAGGCTCTGCAAGGCCGCGCACCCGACTCAATAGCCTGGCTGCATATCGACCTGAACGCGGCGATACCCGAGGTGCAAACTCTGGAGGTGCTGTTCGATCGGCTCGTGCCCTCAGGCATCGTTATTCTGGACGACTACGGTTGGCTCGTGCTGCGCGGACAGAAAGACGCTGAGGATCGGTTTTTCGCGCGCCACGGCTACCAGGTGCTGGAGTTGCCGACAGGGCAAGGAATGGTGGTCAAGCGCCCGCGCACTACTTTGACACACGGTTCGTTGGCGCATGAGGCCATGCGCACCGCTGAAACGATCAACCTCGACCAGTACGCGCGCGTCTTCGACGGCATCGTGCCCTGGTCTGGATTTGTGCCCGGCGGCTTTACCGGCGATTTACTCGGCGTACGGACCGCCCACGAATTTCTGCCGCTGACAAATTTTGCGCCCGCCGAGAAACTGGACCGCGAAGTAAAAACACGGCTGCCGGATATCACTGACGGCGAGACATGGTTTGAGGCGGTCAATTGGATCGAGGCCGCCCGCTCGGCGCGAGGCCAGTTCACGATGGTCACGCTCGGCGCCAACTATGGGGCCCAGGCCGTGGGTGCCTTCGCAGCGCTACGCTTGCTCAATCCGATGCCGTGCAAGCTGGTCGCGGTCGAGCCGGTGCCGGAGAACCTCGGCTGGACCAGGCGGAACATGCGGGAAAATGGGATCGACCCGGAGCAGCATTGGCTGATCGGCTCGGCGATCGGCGCCAACAACGCACCGATGCTGTTCCCGATAGGGTCACCGGGCAGCGGCGCGCAAAACGGATTCTCGACCAATGAGCCCGCGGCTCGGGAGAGCTACGTGCGCGCCCTGCAATCCTCCGGTCAGGTGGAGCAGGCTCTCACCAGCCTGCTGCTGGAAAATACAACCGGCCTGATGACCAATCTCGTGTCAGGCTACGACTTGCCAGCCGAGATCAAACTTGTGAGCTGCGTGACCTTACGCGACATCGTTTCGGCGTTCAATGAGATTGATTACATCGAATCCGACATCCAGCAGTCCGAGATCCTGGTGTTCCCTCCGGCGATGGCGCTTCTGAAGAAGAAGGTCCGCCGTATTCATATCGGTACCCACGGCGCCGAAGTCCATGCCGAATTGCGGCGCCTGTTCGTCGCGGACGGCTGGAACCTGGTGTTCGACTTCGCCCCCAACAGCCGCTTCGAAACGACGCTCGGCCGCTTCGAGACCAACGATGGAGTGCTGACCGTCACAAATCCCGCGTTCTGCTGACGACGTCACTCGCCTGGGACGCGATGCGCGCTTCAATTTCCGCGTCATGGCCGCGCTTGACCCGGCCACCTGTCGAGGCACGTGCGACGATTGATCGCCGGGTCACGCCCGGCCATGATGAGAAAGGTGAGGCACACCGACCACCGAAAGGAAAGTCAATCGTTTTGGCGTCCCGACCTTATACCGGATGTGTCGGCTCGCGCGGCGCCGGATCCTCCGGCAGCGGAATGAATTCGGCGTTGTCGTCCGGCGGCAGCGTCATTCGCCCAGATTTCCAGTCGGCTTTCGCCTGTTCGATCCTTTCCAGCCGTGAGGACACCAGGTTCCACCAAATGAAACGCTGACCGATATTCGCACCGCCAAGGAGCATCAGGCACGCCGGCCCATCCACCGCGGCGACAACCGGCTCTCCTCCCGCGGCGAACACCAACAGACGGCCGGAGGGATACCGCGTGCCGTCGTGCTCCACCATACCAGTCACCACGTAAGCCGCACGCTCGGCATGATCGGCCGGCATCGCCATTCCAGCGCCAGGATCAAGCTCGGCGTGCAGGTAGAACAGCGGCGAGTATGACCTTACCTGATTGCTCAACCCATACGCGGAGCCTGCGATCAGGCGCGCCCAGACGCCGCGGTCGGCGAGCTCCGGCAACGCTTCGACCCCATGATGGGCAAAACCCGGTTCGATCTCCTCATCCTCACGAGGCAGTGCCACCCACGCCTGCATTCCGTGCATCAGGCCACCGCTCGACCGCAGCGATGGATCGGTCCGCTCCGAGTGGACGATGCCGGAGCCAGCGGTCATCCAGTTCACCTCACCCGGATAGATTTTCTGACTGAAGCCCAGGTTGTCGTGGTGGTGGATCTCTCCGTCGAACAGGTAGGTGACCGTCGACAGGCCGATGTGCGGATGCGGCCGCACATCGATGCCCTCACCGGGGTGGAAATCGGCGGGTCCCATGTGATCGAGGAAAATGAACGGACCAATCATGCGCCGCCGAGCAAACGGCAGGACTCTGCCGACAGCCAACCCGCCTCCCAGATCTCTGGGCCGGCTTTCGATCACCAGATCAAGCATGCGTGCCTCCTTGCCAATCAGGCGCCTTCGACCAGTACAACCTCGGCGTCGCTAAGCCCAACGATCTCAACGGTCGGCACCCCGGTGATAGCCACACCGTCGCGTGCCTCGATACGCACGCCGCCAACGTCGAGGCTTCCCGTCGCCGGCACCAGATAAGCGTGCCCAACCGGGTCGAGCGTCAACGTGACCCGTTCCCCGGCTTTGATCGTGGCCCCCATCACTCTCGCGTCCGCACGAATGCGCAAGGCGCCCTCGTCGTCATCAAGTCCACTCGCCAGTGTGACGAAATGCCCGGATCGATCGCCCTTGGGAAATTGCTTCGCGCCCCAGGACGGCTTGCCACCGCTCTCCGTCGGTTCGATCCAGATCTGGAACAGGCGAGTGGTCTCGTCCTCCAGATTGTATTCGGAATGCCGCACCCCCGAGCCAGCCGACATGACCTGCACATCGCCTGCCTCGGTTCGCCCGGTATTGCCCATTGAATCCTGATGGGTGATCGCACCCTCGCGGACATAGGTGATGATTTCCATGTCGGCATGCGGATGCGGCGGGAAACCGGCCCCCGCGGCGATCTCGTCGTCGTTCCAGACCCGCAAATTGCCCCAGCCCATCCGGGACGGGTCGTAATACCGAGCGAACGAGAAGTGATGCTTCGCCTTCAGCCAACCGTGGTCGGCGCCACCGAGTTCGCCGAACTTCCTGCGTTCAATCATGATGAACTCTCCTGCTTCCATATTCGGGCTTTCGCCTCGTTGGTGACCCCGAAGATGGGGCTCGACGGCAGCAACGAAAACCGAAAGGATGGAAAGTCATCATTTCCATTTGAAGGCCTCCCGTGCCCCTCCCTGACCTTGAAGCCTGGGCGATCTTCGCCAAAGTCGCCGACACCGGATCCTTCGCCGCCGCGGCCTCCGACCTTGGTCTGTCCGGGCCCACCGTCTCGAAGGCCGTCCAACGCCTCGAATCGCGACTGGGCGAACGATTGATCCATCGCACCTCACGCCGTTTCGCGCTTACCGAGGCTGGCCGGGTCCTGGCGGTCCGAGCGGCTCGGATCCTCGCCGAGGGCGAGGCGGCGGAGGCTGAGGCAAAGGCCAGCTCCGCCGTCCCACGCGGCCGAGTGCGATTGGCCGCGCCAATGTCGTTCGGTTTGCGCCACGTCGCGCCAGCTTTGCCCGAGTTCCTCGCGGCTCACCCGGAGGTTTCCATCGATCTGCAACTGGACGATCGTCGGGTCGATCTCATCGCTGGCGGCATCGACGTTGCCTTGCGCATCGCAGACCTGGCCGATTCCAGTCTGCTCGCCCGCCGCCTTTGTCCAGTACGCCGCTGGGTCGTTGGATCGCCGGCCTATTTCACACGTCGTGGCATGCCGCGCCGGCCACGCGACCTGGGGGACCATACCTGCCTGGGTTACGCGTGGCTCGCGTCCGGCGAGACGTGGCATTTCACGGACGCGGCCGGCGCAGCGGAGTCCGTGAACGTGAAGGGTCCCCTCACCGCCAACAACGGCGACGCGCTGATCGGCGCGCTCGAAGCCGGAGTCGGGATCGCGCTGCAGCCGGATTTCCTTGCCTACGAGGCCGTGAACAACGGACGCCTGGTCAGAGTGCTCGAGGAATGGGATGCGCCGCCGCTGGCATTGCATTTGATCACTCCCGGCGGTGTGCCGCGGCCGATCCGGGTCGCTGTTCTGCTGGATTTCCTGACGACCCGCTTCACATCCGGCGCAACGCCGTGGAGCACTCGCCGCGAACTCACCTGGCGGGAGAACGTTGCCCGCGCGGACTCAAACGTGCGAGCGCGGGGCCGACCCGCCGATCACTGAGTCGATCGTCCTCCTCCGAAGCCCAGAAATCCAGCGGCGGGGATCGGGGCACCGCCATCGCCGGAGTAAAGCCTGGGCGTGGCGACAGCCGGTTCCTCAGGAGGCTGTGATGCGTCGGCGACCACCCTCGTCCGGCTCGCGGCCCGGGTCGGTGCGGCCGAAGCCCGTGCTGAGGCGTTAACTGGCTGCATGCCGTTTCGTGCCTCATTCCGGGCCGAGGCATCATCGCCGCGCATCGACAGCAGCATGAATGAGATATCGTTGCGCCCGAGATCGACCGCCAACTCCAGCGGCGTCAAACCCAACAGGTTTTGCCCATCCAGATTGGCGCCGCGGTTCACCGCATCGCGAGCGGCGGTGAGATCGCCGCGATTGATCGCATCGAACAGTCCGTCCGTCGGTGACATGTCCGCTGGTGATCCGGTGGGTTCGGCGACCGCCGACGGCCCCTTCGTCCCGGGCAGCACGGGCGGTGGCGCGACGTCCGGCTTCACGTTGCTCTGTGTTTGCTGCCGAATGTTGTGCTGAGTCGCTGCCGATCCGGCGCCCGGGACGCCGGCTTGCGCGAAGCACGGTGACGCTCCCAGAATTGCCAGGCCAAGTGCTGCGTTCAATCCAACAGCAATTCGAGCCGCGAACCCGTGCATATCTTCCCCCGTGATGGAGCCAACCCGTCCTGTGACATACGCCTATCTCAAACGGTAGACAAACCAGAACAATAATCGCTCGGCCTGTCTCCCGCGGATGGGGTGAATCATTTTGGTAGCCCGTTGACATGTGGTGCACATGTTTCCATGCTACAAACATGGGATTGATGGTCCAAATCCGCAATGTGCCCGAGGCGTTGCATCGCCAGCTCAAGTCGCGCGCCGCCTTGGCCGGCATGTCGCTATCCGACTATCTGCTCAGCGAGATCCGTCAGGTGGCGGAACGGCCGACGATTGATGAATTGCGGGCGCGCTTGGGCAGCCGCACGGAAATGTCCCTTTCCGTACCGCCGGCCGAAGCGGTTCGCGCCGAACGCGATCGCGGGTGATCGTCGTCGATGCTTCGGCCCTGCTTGAGTCCCTTCTCCGCACATCGGTGGCGAAAGCCGTGGATGATCGGCTGTTCGCCCCTGGTCAAACGCTGCACGCGCCGCATTTGCTCGATGTCGAGGTCGCGCAGGTGATCCGGCGCTACGCCGCGAACGGCGAAATCGACGGCGAGCGCGGCCGAATGGCGCTCACCGACCTGGCTGACCTTCCCCTGCGGCGATATCCGCACGATTTCCTTTTGCCGCGCATTTGGGATTTGCGGAACAACCTGACGGCCTATGATGCTTCCTATGTCGCTCTGGCCGAGGCGCTTGACGCTCCTCTGCTAACGCGCGACCGGCGCCTGGCAGGGGCCGCCGGCCACCGCGCGCAGATCGAATTGGTATAGCTCCGGCCAACGCCGCAGCTCGGCAGCGAACACGTCATATTGCCGGGTAAGGCTTTCAGCGCCTTTCGCCACCGGCCATAGCGATGGAGCCCACTGAACACCGCACGACCACAGCTACAGATGAGGCGAACCATGCTGACGACGAAGCGCAAGCCGGCCACGGTCGGCGAAATCCTTGTCGAGGAGTTCATGCAGCCCATGGGGCTGACACTGGCCGCGTTGGCCGAGGCGATGGGCGTTCAGCGCAAGCATGTCAACGAGTTGTGCAACGACCGCCGGAACGTGACCGCGGCGACGGCGCTCATCCTCGCGCGTGTATTCGGCAATAGCCCCGACTTCTGGCTCAACGTGCAGCGGCGCGGCGATCTGTGGGAGGCGATGAATAGTCCCCGCGAGCGCGAGCGGATCGAACGCGCGACGCCGCTCGGTACCGTGGCGTGATCCCGCCCCGTAGCCGGGCATCCACATCATTGAGATAAGGCCCACGCGGGGGGTTAGCCGCCCACCGAATTTCCGGTCAACTACCGACCCTTACCACCCATTCATCCTCGGCCACACCGCGATCACGTCGTCGCCCCCGTCGACGACGTGATACCGGTCATGCGCCGCGGCAGTCAGGCACGCATGGTTGGGCAGGATTCGCAGCTTCGTACCGACCGGAATGTCGAGCTGCCGGTCCGTGCCCACCTCGATCACGCCGTGTTCCTGATAGGCTTTGCGGACAATCGCATGGCTCAGAGTTGGCGCATCACCCAAAACAGGCTCGCCCCTGACATCCAGCGTGAGGCCATAG
>JBEKGV010000102.1:0-9060 GCA_050012615.1 Acetobacteraceae bacterium
CCAGCGACCTCGCCGACGCCGCCGAAAAAATCGTCACAGCGGTGAAAGAGGCAGCCTGACATGGCCATCCTGGTGAACGCCTCGACACGGGTCATCACGCAAGGCTTCACCGGAGCGCAGGGGACTTACCACACCGAGCAGGCGATCGCTTACGGCACCAAGGTCACCGGTGGTGTGACGCCAGGGAAGGGCGGCACCACTCACCTGAAGCTGCCGGTGTTCGATACCGTCGCCGAGGCGAAGCAAAAGGTTGGCGCGGATGCCTCCGCCATCTATGTCCCGCCGCCGTTCGCCGCCGACGCGATCCTCGAGGCGATCGACGCCGAGATCCCACTGATCATCTGCATCACCGAGGGCATCCCCGTACTCGACATGGTGCGGGTCAAGCGTGGGTTATGCGGTTCGAAGTCCCGCCTGATCGGACCGAACTGCCCCGGCGTCATCACGCCCGACGCCTGCAAGATCGGCATCATGCCTGGGCACATCCACCGCCGAGGCACGGTGGGGATCGTTTCGCGCTCGGGCACGCTGACCTATGAGGCCGTGGCGCAAACCACCGCGGTCGGCCTGGGTCAGAGTTCGTGCGTGGGGATTGGCGGCGATCCCGTGAAGGGGACCGACTTCATCGAAATCCTCGAGATGTTCCTGGCCGATCCGGAAACGAAACAGATCATCCTGATCGGCGAAATCGGCGGCCAGAGTGAGGCGGAAGCCGCCGACTTCCTGGCGCATAATTCGGTGAAGAAACCAACGGTTGGGTTTATCGCCGGCTCCAGCGCCCCGCCCGGCCGCCGGATGGGTCACGCCGGCGCGGTGATCAGTGGCGGCAGGGACACCGCTGCCGCCAAAAAGGATGCGTTGCGTGCGGCTGGGGTGATTGTGTCGGAAAGCCCGGCGGCGTTGGGCTCGACGATGGTCGAGGTGTTGAAGGGTTAGTCGCCGACCGCGTCACGCCGGCCCCGGCTCCTCCGGCGCGTGATCGCGCGCCTTTTGCCGCTCGCCCACCTGTTCGTCGCTCAACCGCGCATCATAAACCGATCTCGGTTCGATGATCCGCGCGACCAGAGTGGCCGTCGCCACCGCCAGCAGCAGCGGCAAGATCGCGGCGCGCGCGTAGCCCGTCAGTTCCATCATCAGCACGACGGCCGAAATCGGCCCCTGCGTTGAGGCGGCGAGCATCGCAGCGGCCCCGGCCAGCGCGAACAACCCGGGTGGCACCCCCGGCCACAGCCACGACCACGGCAGTCCCAGCACCCCACCCAACATCGCCCCGATCGCCAGAGACGGCGTGAACAGCCCACCGGGCGCCCCGCTCCCGAGACATGCCACAGTCGCCAGTGGACGCAGCAGCAAAAGCGCCCCGAGCAGCAACGGGCCGAGTTGCCCGTTGAACGCCTGCTCGGCCACGTCCCGTCCATTGCCCAGAAGTTGCGGCAACGAAATCGATGCAACGCCCAGAGAGCCCAGTACCACGATCGGCACCACCAGCCTGCGCCAGCCCCTCGGCCGATGCCGATCAGCCCATGCCACGGCCCGAACATAGGCGACGGACGCCAGGCCAATGATCGGCCCGGCCAACAGCGCCCACAGGGTGCTCGAGATCGACCCGGACCAGACCGGGATCCTATAGGTCGGCGCATCCGGCAGGAACGCCCAGGATACGCCTGTCGCGGTGAGGGCTGTGACGAGGGCGGGGAGCACGAAGCGCAGCGCGAGCGCGCCGCGCAGCACCTCCACCGCGAACAGCGCGCCGCCCAGAGGCACGCCATAGGCCGCCGCCATGCCGGCTCCCGCGCCGCAGGCGACCAGCAGTCGCCGCTCCTCGTCGGGCAGCCGGGTGCGGTCGCACATCAGGTTCGCCATCACCGCCCCGGCTTGCTTGGGGGCGCCCTCGCGGCCCAGAGCGGCACCCATGCCGACGATCACGACCGACAGCGTGGCGCTCGCCAGAGTGCGCAACGCCGGCAATCGGCCCGCGTAGAACCAGATCGCCGTCGTGATCTCGATCCCGTTGGCGCTGGACAGCCGGTTGAGCAGGAACTGGCCCACTCCCACCGCGGCCCCCGCTGCGGCCAATATGGCGACGTGCCGCCATGGATCGGTCGCCGCGGCGGGTGCCAGCAGGTCGAGACCTGTCCCGCCCCACATCAGATGCTGGACGAGTTCCAGCAAGCGGGTCAGGACCGCCGCGGCGAGGCCCGCTCCGACGCCAGTCAACACCACGGCCAGCCAAAGGCGGGCGGCGAAACGGTCCGCGAGGATCGGCGCGGTCAAGGGGCGGTGCGCGCTCGACCCCGGTTTGGGCACACTTGTCCCCTAAAAGCGGCTGTCGATGCCGCTCGATTAACGGGTGCCCAACGCTCGCGCACCGCCCCCATGACTAAATCGGCCGCGGCAACACCCTGAGGTTTAGTTCGAGCTGACGGTAAACGTGCGGGTCGCCGTTGTCACCTCGGCCGGGCGCCCATACCGCGGAGGAAACGAGTTCGCTGTCGTCACGCGCTGCTTGCCGCCTGCGTGCGAGTGTCCGAGAGCCCGGCTGCCCCGGGCTCGACCATGATTGAGGTGTTGAAGGGATAAGCGCCGCTGGCGTGAGGCTCTCGGCGCCTCTGCCACCGGCGCATGATCGGTCAAACCTGGCGCGAGTGGCACTGGCCCAGCAGGGCCAGACCAGCAAGGAAAGTGCAACAATCACCTTGTATGAGCGTGGTCATGGCGACCACCTACAGAGCCAATGCCGGTAGACAGCGGATCATATGCTGCTGCTGTTTCATTCTGGCGGCGAATCTGGGGCTGTTGATCTGGTCGAGGGACAAGATCTCGCCTCGTGACCTGATTCTGATTTCTTGCGGCGTGGTTTTTGGATTGGTCGCCCTGAAATTTCTCGGGAATATCGTATTGGGCCTGCCGCGCCTGACGCTCGACGGGCAAGGCGTGGTTTTACGTTCGATGTTCCGATCGAGGTCGGCGCAATGGTACCGGCTCGGCGCTTTCACGCTCGTGGCGAGTTCATCAAGGCCCGGTGCACGGGTTTTGTCCGCGTCCGCGCCACTCGTCGGTCCTTCCGGAGACCCGCGGAATGCGTCCAGGCAATTCACCATTCCCGATGTGTTCGACGCGCCGCTGCCCAACATCGTCAGCGAGCTCGCGATCGTGCGACGCAACGTGCAGGGTCCGCACGCACCTTCGCGGACAACCCGAACGTTGGCGCGGCCGATGGGCGTATCGGATTTCCGATTTCCGTGGCTGACCACCGCGCTGGCGGCGGTCTTCATCGTTGTATTCGTATTGGAACAACACCTCGCCGTGACGCCTGGTCCGGCCGACATGGTCCCTTCCAGCACGACGCTCGTCGCGCTCGGTGCGCTGAACCCCCGTCTCATTCTGTCAGGCGAATGGTACAGGTTGGTAACGGCACCATTTCTGCACGCGAACCTGAGTCATTTGGTCTGGAACGGCGTTGCTTTCCTCCTCGCTGGCTTCGCGCTGGAATACCTGGTGGGGCGAATTTGGCTGTGCTGCATTTTCGTCGGCGGCGCGCTCGCCGGTTCGCTGATGTCGATGGAGCTGATAGCGGCGAATGGCGTTTCCGTCGGCGCGTCGGGTGCCATAATGGCCATGCTGGTCACCCTGTTCCTGATCAGCTTCCGGCTTCCGCCGGGCAAAGGAAAAACGCATATTCAATTTCAGTCGGCTCGCGTCGTGATACCGGCCGTGATCCCGATCCATCAGGCGGCTGCCGCGATGCATGTGGATTACGGCGCCCATTTCGGAGGCGCATTGTTTGGCGCCGCGGTCGGGCTTGTCCTGCTGTGGATCTGGCATGATGACGCCGGATTACCTCCACGCGGCGCGGCAATGTTATTCGCGGCCATGGTCCTGGTGATGACGTGCTTCAGCGGCGCCGGGGCGGTCGCGTGGCAATACCCGACCTACGAGCAAGCCGCTCTGCTCATTCCAGCGGCGATGTTGCCGCGGGACCAGAGCAGCATGAACGCCAACGCGGATGCTTTGGCCGCCGCTTATCCGCGGGACCCGAGAGGCTATCTTTATCAAGGAGCCGCTCGCCTTCAGCGTCAGGATTTCCGCGGCGCCGAAAGTGCGTTGCGATCGGCGCTCCCGTTGCTGGGAACAAACGAACGCGTGCTTGGCCGTTCCGTTGCCAGTACGGTCCAGGCCGGTCTGGCCCTCGCGCTCCACGGTCAGGCGCGCAAGCAGGAAGCGAGCGTTGTCGCCCGTTCGCCGTGCGATGCGAAAGACGATGCCGCGCCGGACGCTAAACTGAGGGCGAGCCTCACGCACTTTGGTCTTTGCGACGTCCCGGGTGGATTATCCGCCGCCCAGGCAAGGTCACCGCGCCCCGAGGCTAATTCGCGCTGACGCTATACGTGCGGGCCGCCGTTGTCACCTCGGGCGGGCGTCCGTACCGCGGCGGAAACGGGCTGGGCGTCGCGGCCCCCGATTTGTGAAATCTCGCCGAAGCGTCACCGAGCCTCCGGCCAGATAAGGCAATGTTCACCAATAGACGCATCAGTCGGGCAGTCCCCCAGTCGTCATGCCCGGGCTCGCCCCGGGGATCAATCGCGGCATGGTGCTTGAATTGATCCCCGGGTCGAGCCCGGGGATGACGGGGAAAGGCGTGTACCGCTTGATTCGTTTATTATCGGACGCCGCCTAAGTGCGAACCGTTTCGACGATCGGCCGTTCCCAGCCAGTTCGTTGACAAATTTTCACTGATCATGTCTTCTGACAAAGAACTACCAATCGAGTTCCTGGCGTCATCTCGGAAAAATCTCGATCGACACGGAGGGGGACAATGGCACGATTTACGGGCGGCTGTTTGTGCCGGGCGGTCAGGTATTCCGTGGACCTGGAACCGGCTCGCACATTGGTCTGCCACTGCACGACATGCCAACGGCAAACAGGCTCGGCTTTCGCGACACTCATGGCATTTCCGGCCGGTAGCGTCGACGTGACCGGCACGCTCAAGACCTACACCGAACCGGGCGGCATGTCGGGCGATCCGGTTCACAGACGTTTCTGTCCCGAGTGCGGAACCACGGTTATCTTTCAGCGCGAAGGCGCCCCAATGACCCTCATCATGGCGGGCACACTGGATGACACCTCAGGCATCAGGCCGACCGCTAATATCTTTTGCGCGTCGGCCCAGAAGTGGGTTGTGATGCCGGCGAATACACAGAATCTGCCGGGCTATTTCACCTGAAAGCAGTGGTCCGGGTTTCTGGCCAAGGCCCGTCGAGGAGCAATAAATATGTCAACTCCGATCCTGACCCGGCGCGACGGCACGGTGATCGACAACGCGATCATCGACGCATTTCGAAATGATTTCCGCGGGCAGATAATCCTGCCGGCCGACGCCGGATACGAAGCGGCACGACGGATCTGGAACGCGAGCATCGACAAACATCCGGGACTGATCGCCCGTTGTTCAGGCGTAGCCGATGTTGTCAGTGCCGTAACGTTCGCCCGCGCCAACAATCTGCTGGTCGCGGTCAGAAGCGGCGGTCACAATGTCGGCGGCCGCGCGCTGTGCGACGACGGCATCGTCATCGATCTTTCAACAATGAAGGGCGTTTTCGTCGACCCGCGCTCGCGGGAAGTGCTGGTTCAGGCCGGTGCCACATTGGGCGATGTCGATCGCGAGACGCATCTCCATGGCCTGGCAGTCCCGTTAGGCGTCGTCTCCCGGACCGGCGTCGCGGGTCTCACGCTCGGCGGCGGCGTCGGCTGGCTGGTACGCAAATACGGACTATCGTGCGACAACCTCCTGTCCTGCGACGTCGTCACCGCGGAGGGAAAGGTCGTCACCGCCAGCGCCGAAATCAATCCGGATCTGTTCTGGGGGCTACGCGGCGGCGGCGGCAATTTCGGTATCGTGACATCGTTGCGTTTTCGTGCGCACCCGGTGTCGATGGTACTGGGCGGCCTCATCGTTCACGCGCGCGATCAGGCCGGCGCCGTGATCCGGCAATATCGTTCCTTCATGGCAACGGCCCCGGAGGAAGTCACCGCCTACGCCGGCCTTCTGTCGACACCGGACGGCATGCCGGTGGTTGGAATGATCGTCTGCTATTGCGGCGATCTCGCCGAGGGCGAGAAGGCGCTTAAACCATTGCGCTCATTCGGCTCGCCACTCCTCGACGCGGTTCAACCGATGCCATTTCCGGCCATGCAGCAACTTATCGATGGCGCGTTTCCGGATGGCAATCACAACTACTGGAAGTCCACCTTTCTGAAAGAACTGAGCGACGAGGCAATCGATCTCATAGTGGAACGGGCGAACCGTGAGCATTCGCCGCTGACCACCGTCGTCATCGAATTCTACGGCGGCGCGCCGGGGAGAGTTGGCCACGCCGATACCGCCTTCGCTCAGCGCCAGGCGGAATACAACATCGGGATCCTCGCGCAATGGACCGACGCCGCCGACAGCGAGAAACACGTCGCCTGGGCTCGCGACCTGTCGGACGCGCTCGAGCCTTACTCAAGTGGCGGGTATCTGCTGAATTTCGGCAGCGAGGAAAGCCAGGCCGCGATAAAGACCGCGTTCGGAAGCAATCACGCGCGGCTGGCGGAACTCAAGGCCAAATACGATCCGACCAATTTCTTCAGTCTAACCCAGAACGTGCTGCCCGCGCGGTAACGGCGGCTACCACAGGGGATGACGATGGCCATTCGCACGGAAGATGTCCCTGGACTGGATTTCTCCGATGTCGCGGGTCCCGAACGTATCGGGCCGGTGACGCCGGGTGACGTGCTAAGGGAAGATTTCATGGTCCCACTCGGACTGTCCGGGCGTGCCCTGGCTCGCGAACTTGGCGTCCCCTCGAACCGCATCACCGAGATCGTGGCGGGAGCCCGGTCAATCTCGGCTGAAACCGCCATCATGCTTGGCGTGCGCTTCGGTACCACGGCCGAGTTCTGGCTCAACTTGCAGATGGCATACGATCTGGAAAAGGCGCGGCGGAACCCTCGCCGGGCGGCGTGAGTGTAAGGGCATCCGTCAACTTACTTCGCAAGTTGCAATAGACTATCCTGGTTGCGTGGTGGTGTCCGCGGCTGGTCATAGCATGCATCGATCCCCGATCTTCCGCTTATCGTAGGCGGCGAAAGAGTGGCTTTCTCCTGCTGGCCCATCACACGGGCTCAAGGTGCGTACCGCTTCCAGCATCGAGTCCTTGCCGCTGATCCTGGGCCATTAATTGCCGACGGCATCGAACAACCGTGCGGACGGTCAAATAGTGGACCAGCGAACGGGATGACAATGACCGTCTTGGACCTCTCGAATGTCGCCCGTGACCGTATCTGGCGGGTGACGCCGATTGTGTTGGTAAGCCAATACCAGAATACGCACGCCCTACCGATCCGAGCTCTGTTGTGAGAAATCAAACTCTCTTTGGTAAACACCGCCTCCTTTGGTAAGCTCGCGGTTCCGCAACAGGGGAGCCAGCGATGGCGCTGTCTCAGTTCACCAATGTCCCGGGCGATGTGCCCGAAGGGCAGGTAACGTTCGAAATGGCGAACCTCCGGCCGAAAACAACCGGGTTGCCGTTTGTTGTGTGGGTCTCGCAAAAAGCCGGGGCTCCGCATGATATTCGTGTGAAGGTGGCTCCAACCGCGAAAGTCATTCCTTCGCAAATGAGTGTCTATGGAGTCCGCCCCTTTTCACACCTCGAAGGGCCAGGATTAACCCCCGGTGACGAGAAACTCCTGGCGAATTGGCTCGCCAGGAACCAGGCGGCACTTGTCGCCTTCTGGGACGGCGACATCGAGTACACCGAGGATCTTATAGAGAAGATCGTCGCCATATAACTTCCTGGTCTCCACCCCCCAACCTCATGTAAACCCCCCTTACATGAGCTGGACCCAACCCCCCAACAACGGACCCTCCCGTCGCGGCTACCACCACGGCAACCTCCGAGAGGCCCTGATCCAGGCCGCTCAGGACCTGATCGGCGCCAAGGGTCCGGCGGGTTTCACGATCGCCGAGGCCGCCCGCCTCGCCGGGGTCAGCCCAGCGGCCCCGTACCGCCATTTCCGTGACGCCGAATCCCTGCTGGCGGAAGTCGCCACCCGAGGCTTCGACCAGTTCCGCGACCGCCTTGCTGCCGCCCTTGACGCCGCTCCGCCAACTGATCCCGCCCGGGCCGCCGAAGCCGTCGGCCGCGCCTACCTCGCGTTCGCCCGCGAGGAACCCGCCTACTACGCCGCCATGTTCGAAGCCCGCATCGCCCGCGAGCCGTTCCCTGACCTGCAGGCCGCCGGCGACCGAGCCTTCGCCGTGCTTCGAAAGCTCGCCGAACGACTGGCCGCGGCGGCCCGCATCCAGCCTCGGCCGCCGGCTCTGATGATCGCGCTGCATATATGGTCCACGGCCCATGGCATCGCCTCACTGTTCGGCAGAGCCGACCCCTCCCGCCGCCCGCTGCCCATGTCGACCGAGGACCTGCTGGAGGCCGCCGTGCTGATTTATCTCCAAGGTCTGGGCATCACGGTTTCTTGACATCCCCCGCTTGACGATGCCGCGCCGCCCGTTATATGTAAATGTGTCTTACATTCACATGAGGGACGCCATGGCCACCGCCGCCAATCCACAACCATACCAAAATCCCGCCTGGGGGAGGTCCTGGAACAATCAACAGGGGTACGGGCCGCCGGTCTGGTACTCCGGCGGATTGGGCCGCCCCATCGCCATCGCCGCGATCGTCTTCTTGCTCGCCGCCGGACATCTCGGCCGCATTCTGTTCTGGCCGCTCGGTATCGCCGCTTTAGTGTTCATGGTGGCCACCGGCCGCTTCGGCTGCCGCGGCCGTCGTTGGCGCGGCAATTGGGGGCAGCAAGGCCAGGACCAGGGCAACCCGGGACAAGGCCCTCAACCCGGAGGTGGAGGCAGCCCCTGGCAATCGTTCACCCCACCCTGGGCCCGGTGGTGCGGCAATGGCGGCGGCGACCGCACACCGCCCACCAGTGGCAACCACGCCTTTGATGAATACCGCGCCGAGACGCTCCGCCGCCTCGAGGAGGAGCAAAACGAGTTCTCCA
>JBEKGV010000103.1:0-9043 GCA_050012615.1 Acetobacteraceae bacterium
GAAATACGAAGCGGTCATCACCAATGCGGCGACCGGCATCGCCTTCGTCGCGGGCGCGCGCGGCGACAAGCCCATGCTGCAGGAAATCGCCGAGCAGCGCGGCGTCGCGTTTCCCGACCGTCCCGACGTCCGCCATTTCTTCCGTCTCTTCACGCTGGTCTGGGCTGGTTATTTCTTCGTCAAAGCCGGCGTCTATCTATGGCTCGGCGCGATCCTGCCGCTGCGGCAAGCGAGCCTGATCCGATCGGTCGTCGGTAGCATCAGCCTGGGGATCATGCTGGTCGTCAGCATGACCCAGGGCCGCCGGCTGTTTTTCCTTTGCCGGTGGCTTGGACTGTTGCCGGTGGTGGAAGAGGCCAGTCGCCCGGTCCCGTAAGTCCTGGCAGTCCACCTTTGGCCGGCGATCAATCCGCGTGACCACGCGCCGGCCTGCTTACGCCGCCTCCACCTGCACAAGGCGTCGCCGCACGACCCGCCGCAGCGGCACCGCGGCATAGACGTCCTTGACCGCCTCGGTGATCGTCACCCCCGCGAGGCCCGGCATCAGCCGGCGTCCTACTTGTTCGAACAACGGCGCCGAGCGCAGGATCAGCCTTGTCTGCCAGGGCGGCATCCACAACGCCGTGTCGTGGCGTTCCACCCGGAACAGCGCCCCGGCCAGCAGCCGGCCCAGTTGGCCCGAGGTGTACGGCTGCCCATGCCCGAATGGCGTGCTCTCCCAGTAAGCCCACATACCCGTCCGGTTCGGCGTGACAACCAGCAAGCGCCCGTCGTCCTTCAGCACCCGCCATGCTTCCCGCAGCAAACGGCGGGCGTTTTCCGCTACTTCCAGCCCGTGCACGATCAGGATCCTGTCGAACATGAGGTCAGGGAATGGCAGCGCGTCTTCCTCGGCGGTGCAGGAAAGGTTTGGCGCGTCGGGCGGCCACCTGATCGCACCCACCTGAGCCGGCGTCAGCGCGATGCGCCGGTACGCCACGCCATCCCACGCCCGCAAATAAGGCGCGGTGTAGCCGATCCCCAACACCGAGCAACCCGCCATATCCGGCCACAGCGTGGCGATGCGCGCGCGCAGGAGCCTCGCGGTCACCGCCCCACGAGACGTCCTGTAAAACTCCGCTGCCCCATGCGCGTCAGCCGTCATGTCGACGGATGATAAGGGATTTCAGTCGACTGGGCACCGCCCTTTCGCCCCCGTCCCGCGACTCTATCGAGAAAATCGGTTTGGGCGGGTGTGGCAACCGGCCGGATCGAGCGGACCGACGGGCTCAAGGGTCGAACGCTCCATCAGGCGGTCGGGTAGATCGAGATGGAGCAAAGCGGTCGGGTAGATCGAGATGAAGCAAAGATGATCATTCGACCGAAAGGATTCCTTAACTTCTCTGGATTTCTGGCTTCTCCAAAATGAATTTACTGGCGCCGATCCGGACTCGGTTGCCCGGTCAGGAGCCGCTTGGTCCGACCGCATGCGTCTTCGACACCGTAAGGCTTGATTTGGAAAAAGCCGGAAAGCCAAAGAGACGGAGAAGCAAGACGATCCTCAACGGTGATGGCCGGAAACGGACAGGCGGTGGCCGTTCGGTCGAAGTTGGGTGAGCCACCAGTGAAACCTCATGGCGCCAGGCGGATGAGATTCACCGAGGCCTCCCCCCGGTCGGCATCCACCACGAACCCCTTGCGCGCAGCCCAGTACAGTTTTTGCCAATACATCGGCAGGATCGCGGCATCGTCCATGGCGATTTTCGTCGCCTTGGCCAGCAACGCGCTCCGCTTCGTCTCATCGAACTCGGCCGAGCCAGGCCGCGGCACCTCATCGGACCCCGTGTTGCCGGAACCAGTTCCTTTCCTCAACGGTCCTGCGCGACAGTGCACCAGTTGTGAAATACTGTCATGATCAAGGTCGGCGGTTCAACCGGAGGCTCTATGCGGAGGGTCCCCCGCTAACGCATCAACAGGGAGTAAGACAAAAATGACTGAGCTGCTCAAGGAACTGCCCCTCCGCATGCACCACCACGCCTACGCCGTCAAAGACCAGGAAGCCAACCGCCACTTCATCGAGGACATCCTGGGCATTCCCCTCGTCGCGACCTGGTGCGAACGCACGTTCCGCCCCGAGGTGGGCCGCGAGGTCGATTACTGCCACACGTTTTTTGAGATCGCCGATGGCGGGGCCCTCGCCTTCTTCCAGTTCGCCGACGACGAGGCGTTCGAGAAAAACCGGGCGATCCTGCAGGACGCCGGCGGCTCCTGGCACATGGCCCTGAAGGTCACGCGCGCCAGCTTCGCCGAATTGCAGCAGCGCTGCGAGGCCGCCCGCGTTCCGGTCCGGACCATCGATCACGGCTACTGTCTGTCGATGTATTTGAAGACCCCCGACGGCCTACGGTTGGAGTTCACCGTCGACGCTCCCGAGGCTGACAAGATCGCCGGCATGCGCCGTGCCGATGCACATACCGAACTGGCGCGATGGCTGGCCGGCGATCGGCGGACCAACAACGGCGATCGGCCACACTGACGCTTTCCCGTCCCGGGTTGTCTTGCCCGGATCGGTCCCCTAGGTTCCGCCAGGATTTCTGATCCCTTTGCCCGATCCCTTTGGTGGAACCCTCGTCATGGCCAAAATCCTGATCGTTCACGGCGCCGGCATGAACATGCGCGGCAAGGTCCAGACCGAAATCTTCGGCAAGATGACACTGCCGGAATACGATGAAAAAATTCGTGGCTACGCGAAAGAGCTCGACCTGGACATTGAAATCTTCCACTCGAACATCGAGGGCGAGGTCGTCAACAAGTTCTATGCGGCGAACGATGCCGGCGTCGATGCAGCGATCTTCAATCCAGCCGGTTTCTCCCGCGGCTACCCGGCGCTGACCGCTGCCATAGCCCAGAGCAAGTTCCCGACGATCGAGGTGCACATCTCGAATCCCGTGCGCAGAGGCCCCATATCGGATACCGCGCAGGTCAGTCTGGGGATGGTCACCGGATATGGCGTCGCGGGTTATTACCTCGCGCTGCGCGGGGTGAAGGACATGCTCGCGGCGAAATGATGCTCGATACCGCTCTTGGTTTTGGAATCACGTTCCAGGACCTGATGGAACGTGAAGGTTTGGTGCGGCTCGATCAGACGTTTCTGAAGCGTCTGGAGGCAACCGATCCGGCGCTGCACGTTCGCTTGCTGGCCGCCCGCGCGACGCCGGACACGGTGCCTGGCAAAGACGAATCGACGCTCATCATCGATCTGGGTTCGCACCTCGACGCATTTGTCGCCGAACTGTTCGGTATCGGTCTGGAAACCGCCGCGCTGCTCGAGCAAACCCTGGCGCTCGACCCGGTGCATGCCTGCAAACGCTTGTTCGTGCAGCGCCAGGCGGTGAGGAAATACCCCGACCCGTCGGACTTCGATGGTCCGGCGTTACGATCCGCGCTGGAACAACGTTTCGATCAGCCGATGACCGAGCAGGTCTTCGCGTTTTTCGTGGCCAGCTGGGAAAAGGCAGACGACACCGATTCCCTCGACGATGCTCTACGCTACGCCTCCTGGGCCACCCTGACCGCGGCCGGCCGTGCCGCCCATCGCGGCGACACGATGTTCCGGGTGCCGCAACGCGTCGATCCTTTGCATCTGGTTCCGGTTGAAACCATCGTTCGAGACGGCGTCACGATGCTGCGTCTGCCCGAGCATGACTGGCGGCATCGCGACGGCTTTTCGCTGACCGATCCCGGCATGACGACGCAGGGGGCGCTGGACCAGATCAATTACTGTATTTGGTGCCACACCCAGGGTAAGGATTCGTGCCGCAAGGGCCTGACGGACCGCAAATCCGGTACGTTTCAGAAATCACCGTTTGGCGTGACTCTGGCGGGCTGCCCGCTGGACGAAAAAATCAGCGAAATGCACACGCTGCGTGCCGCGGGCCACATTCTGGGCGCGTTCGCGACGATCGCCATCGACAATCCGATGATGGCGGCGACGGGTCACCGGATTTGCAACGATTGCATGAAAGCCTGCATCTATCAGAAGCAGGAGCCGGTCGATATTCCGCAGGTGGAAACCAATATCCTGAAGGATGTGCTGGCTCTGCCGTGGGGATTTGAGATTTACTCGCTGTTGACCCGGTGGAATCCGCTGGATATTCGCCGGCCTCTGCCGCGACCCGATAGTGGACGCAAGGTGCTGATTGTTGGGCTTGGGCCCGCCGGGTTCACTCTGGCGCATCATCTGATGAACGACGGCCACACGGTAGTGGCAGTGGACGGATTGAAGATCGAACCGCTCGGGTTCGATCCTCGCATGCCGGTACGCGACGTGGCGATCTTGTACGAGAATCTGGACGACCGTGTGATGGCCGGGTTTGGTGGTGTGGCGGAATACGGCATCACCGTGCGCTGGAACAAGAACTACCTGAAACTGGTGCGATTGTTGCTCGAAAGACGCGACACGTTCGCGCATTTCGGCGGAATCCGTTTCGGAGGCGGCGCGACACTGACGATCGACGACGCCTGGAACATGGGCTTCGATCACATCGCTCTGTGCATGGGTGCCGGCAAACCGACGGTGCTGGATATTCCGAACGGGCTGGCCCGCGGCGTTCGTCAGGCCTCGGATTTCCTGATGGCCTTGCAACTGACGGGGGCCGCCAAGACTTCATCGATCGCGAACCTGCAACTGCGTCTTCCCGTGGTGGTGATCGGTGGAGGTCTGACCGCGATCGATACCGCAACGGAAAGCCTCGCTTACTACGTCCGGCAGGTGGAGAAATTCGCATCGCGTTATCAGGTGCTTGGGACGGCGGTGAACTGGACCGAGGAAGAACAGGAAATCGCCGACGAGTTCCTGACCCATGCGGCCGCGATCGCCGCCGAACGGCACAAGGCCGCCGTCGAGCATCGGACCCCGCGCCTGGCTGCTCTGCTGGACTCCTGGGGAGGCGCGACCATCGCTTATCGCCGCCGGTTGATCGATAGCCCGTCCTACACCTTGAACCATGAAGAGGTGGCGAAGGCGCTGGAGGAAGGCGTTCGTTTCGCTGAAGGTCTGACGCCGCGAGCCGTCACGGTCGACCGTTACGGTCACGCCGCGGCGCTTGACGTGACCGATGCGAATGGCGCCGCGTTGACCCTGCCGGCGAAGGCGATTTTGGTCGCCGCCGGAACCCAGCCGAACACCGTATTGGCGCGGGAAGATGGCAGGATCCAACTCGATGGCCGCTACTTCCAGGCGGTCGATGAAACCGGCGCGAAGGTCACGCCTGTGCGGGGTCTGGCCAAGCCGGAGGTGAACCATGTGCTGATGCACAAGGCGGAGGATCGCCGGTTCATCAGCTACTTTGGCGACCTGCATCCGAGCTTCTTCGGCAACGTCGTGAAAGCGATGGGCGGCGCGAAACGAGGCTATCCCGTGGTTTCGCGTGTGCTCGCGGCCGTGCCTTCATCCGCGATATCGGGACAAGAGCTGATCGCGCGCTGCCGGAACGATCTGGTCGCCACGGTGCACGCGGTCAATCGTCTGACGCCGACGATCGTCGAGGTCGTCGTGCACGCTCCGGCCGCCGCGCGAGCGTTCAGCCCAGGACAGTTTTATAGATTGCAGAATTTTGAGGTTTTGGCGGGGAGGGTAGAGGATTCCACGTTTGGCCTGACGACGCTGGGGATGGAAGGCCTCGCGATGACGGGCGCCTGGACTGACAAAGCCCGAGGTCTGGTCAGTGTGATTGTGTTGGAGATGGGTGGTAGCTCGGATCTTTGCGCCGTTCTGAAGCCAGGCGAGCCGGTCGTGCTGATGGGGCCGACCGGGACACCGACCGAAATCCATGCCGACACGACGGTGGCACTTGTCGGCGGCGGCCTTGGCAACGCGGTGTTGTTCTCGATCGGTGCGGCCATGCGCGCGGCTGGCTCGAAAGTCATCTATTTCGCCGGATATAAGCAAATCCGCGACCGCTACAAAGTCGAAGAGATCGAGCGTGCCGCCGATGTCATCGTCTGGTGCTGCGACGAGGCGCCAGGCTTCACGGCCTCGAGACCGATCGACAAAGCATTTGTCGGCAACATCGTTCAGGCGATACAGGCCTACGGGTCTGGTCAGCTCGGCGAGCAGGCGGTTCCTTTGTGCGACGCCACCCATATGATCGTGATCGGTTCGGACCGGATGATGCGAGCGGTCGGCGCGGCGCGGCACGCGGAGCTCGCACCGTTGCTGAACCCGGCGCATACCGCCGTCGCGTCCATCAACTCGCCAATGCAATGCATGATGAAAGAGGTCTGCGCGCAATGCCTGCAGGCCCATGTCGATCCCGTGACGGGTGAGCGGACCGTCGTGTTTTCTTGCTTCAATCAGGACCAAACAATCGACCGCGTTGATTTTTCCGTACTGCGCGAACGGCTTGGCCAAAACGGCACGCAGGAGAAACTGACGGCGCTTTGGATCGATCGGGCGCTGCGTCAGGCGGAGATGAGATTTTAATGGCACTCCCGGTTGGCCCGGAGGTCGATGCTACCCCGCGTCCCCTTCCCGCGCGCGCGACGTTGCGCGGCCAGTACGTCCTGCTGGAACCATTGCATAAGCGTCACGCCGACGAGTTGTGGCGAGCCGCTCAGGGCGCGGAGGAGAGCTGGACATATTTGCCGTTCGGTCCGTTCGCTACAAAAGACGCGATGACCCGGCACATCAACGACCTCGGCACCACTCAGGAGCGAGTCGTATGGGCGGTCCGTCCGATCGCCACCGGCGTTGCGTCGGGATGGCTCTCGCTGATGGAAATCCAACCAAAGAATGCCGCCATCGAATTGGGAGGCATCTGGTTCGCGCCCGTGATGCAACGAACCAAGGCGGCGACCGAGGCGATGTTCCTGCCACTGAAGCTCGCCGCCGACGATCTTGGCTATCGGCGGCTGGTATGGAAATGCAACGCTCTGAACGCGCCGTCCAAACGCGCGGCGGAACGGCTTGGGTTCACCTTCGAAGGCACCCATCGCATGCACATGGTGGTCAAAGGCCGCGGCCGTGACACCGACTGGTACAGCATCATCGAGGACGAATGGCCGGCTCGCCGCGACGCCTTGCTGGCCTGGCTGGCACCGGACAACTTCGCTCCGGACGGCACAGCGAAACGCGGCGTCGCGGAAATCCGCGGCTACTGATCCACCATCGACCCGTCCACGTGCGGCCGCATGGCGATCGGCCGCGGCCGGTAGGGGAATTTCCTTTCCACATCCGCCACGAGCTCGACACCGATCCCCGGCGCGTCCGGAATGGCGATGAAGCCGCCTTGCTGTTCGGACAGGCCGGTCGCGAGGTCGTTGCCAAGCAGTTCCTTGCCGCCGTCGAGATCGGGCGTACGCGACGGATACTCCTGGATCGCGAAGTTCGGGATGCAGGCGGCGATCTGCAGACAAGCCGCTGTGCTGATCGGCGAGAGCGGATTGTGCGGGACGATCCACGCATCGTGCGCCTCGGCCAAAGCGGCGATTTTCTTTGCGCCAGTGATGCCGCCACAGAGGCACACGTCAGGGCGCAGGTATTGCACCGCGTCGCGGGTCAATAACGTCTGGAACTGATACAGGCTCGTGAAGCGTTCTCCGGTCGCGATCGGGATATCGATGTGGCGCGCCACCTGCGCCATGGCGTCGAAACTATTGGGCCGCAGCGGGTCCTCGTAGAACATCGGTGTGTATTTCTCGATCCCCCGCGCGAGGGCGATCGCCTCCGGCGGGGTCAGCCGGCGATGGATTTCGATACAAAGATCGACCTCCGGTCCGACCGCCTCACGCAATCTCCGGACATTTTCGATCGCTCCGGCGATCTTCGCGGCATGGGATTTGTAGTATGGTTCGCGCTCGCTCTCGTCCAGTAGCGGATTGAGGTGACCAAGCGCGGTAAAGCCTGCCTCTTTCAGGCGGACGGCTTCTTCCACGAGTTTCTCGATGGTGCGGCCCTTCACGTGGCCGTAGAGTCGGGCCTTGTGGCGCACTTTGCCGCCAAGCAATTCGTAAACGGGAACGTTGAAGAACTTGCCTTTGATGTCCCACAACGCGATGTCGATCGCCGATACCGCGCCGGTAATGGCACCGCCGGTGAAATGATTGGCGCGCAGCATCACATTCCAGTGATGCTCGATCGGGAACGGGTCCTTGCCGACGAGATAGTCACCATATTTGGCGATCGATGCGGCCGATGCCTCCAGCTGGCCCCAGGTGCCCGACTCGCCGATACCGATAATCCCGCTGTCGGTGTGGACGCGCACATAAAGAAACCGGTCCAACAGCAGAGGTTCGACTTTGGTGATTTTCATTTGCTGTCTCCTGAACCCGGCCAGACCGGCGGCAGCTTCGTGGCGATCCACCGAGCCAAAGCCGCATTGACCGCGACCGGATTTTCCTGCGCCATCCAGTGGCCGCTGCGCACCACGACCTCGGTCAGATCGGGACAACTGTGACGCATCGGATCGGCGAAGTGCGAATCGAGCGTCGCGCACGTGTAATCATATGCGCCATGCAGGAACAATACGGGCATATCCAGCCGGCCGTCATTCAGCGCCTTGTCCCGGTACGCCCTGTTGGCATCCGGATTCATGTACCACGAGCCCGGGCCATGAAATCCATTTCGGGTCAGTGCCGCGACATAAGTGTCAAGCTCAGCCTCGGTCAACACATCGGTGTCGAGCGGTAGATCGGGCGCGGCGGGCCGGCCGCCAAACCATCCGCCATCCCTACGTACGAACGCCGTCCGTGACGGTTTGCCTTTGCCGGCGGGGTCGCCTTTTCGAATCAACGCTTTCACCGTCGCCCTGACGTTCGCCTCGAACACAGTACGCGCCTTGTCGAAGTTCTCGCGATAAAACTGCTGATATTCCCATTGACCGGTAGGAAATTCAGCCTCCGGATAGATCGTGCGATCAATCAGGCTCAGGAGTGCCTGAAGCGTGAAGCCCTTGGGGAAATACGGCACGCAAAGGTTCGCGATCCCATGACATCGGTTGGGAAAATGGCTCGCCATTTCCCACACAACCGGGCTTCCCCAATCATGCCCGACCCAGATCGCTTT
>JBEKGV010000104.1:0-9041 GCA_050012615.1 Acetobacteraceae bacterium
GAAACGGGGGCGACGATTTCGCTGTTTTCGTTGGCCGACACGATGGGTTGGGCCACGCCGGTACGGATCGAACGAGTCATCGGCGCGGTGCGGGAACGTTGGCCGGATATGAAGATCTCTCTGCATTTGCACGACACGCGCGGCCTGGCGGTCGCCAACGCGCATGCCGGGTTGAAGATGGGCGTCACTCGGTTTGACTCTACCGTTGGTGGGTTGGGTGGCTGTCCGTTCGCCGGTCAACCCAAGGCCGCCGGCAATATCTGCACCGAGGAACTCGTGTTGCTGTGCGAGGAGATGGGGATCGATACCGGCGTCGATCTTGATAAACTAATCGAGGTCGGCCGCATGGCGGAAGAAATTGTCGGCCATCAATTGCCCGGCGAATTGATCCACGCCGGAAGCCTGGACGCGTTCCGGAGGATGGCGGCCTGATGTCGGCTCGGCCCCTGGCGGGATTGAAGGTTCTCGAGTTCACCCACACCGTCATGGGGCCAACAGCCGGCCTGATCTTCGCTGAACTGGGCGCCGACGTCGTCAAGGTCGAACCGGCGCCGAACGGCGATCACACCCGCCGTCTGGGCGGCTTTGGCGCCGGGTTCTTCGCTGCGTTCAACCGGAACAAGCGCACTCTGGCGATCGACCTTAAACAGCCCGAAGGACAGGCGGCGATGTACCGCCTTGTCGAAACAACCGACATCGTGCTGGAGAATTACGGCCCGGGAACGATGGAACGGCTGAAGTGCGGGTATGAGCATTTCGCGCCGCATAACCAGCGGCTGATTTACCTCGCGTTGAAAGGGTATCTCGCCGGGCCGTATGAACACCGGCCTGCCTTGGATGAAGTCGTGCAGTTTCAGACCGGGCTTGCCTGGATGACGGGGCCTCCCGGACAGCCGCTCCGCGCGGGAGCGTCAGTGATCGACATCATGGGCGCTGTGTTCGGGGTCGTCGCCGCGCAGGCCGCGTTACGCGAACGAGACATCACGGGGAAAGGCCAACGCGTCAGCAGCGCTCTGTTCGAAAGTGCCGCGTTTCTCATGAGCACGCATATGGCCGGGATGGCCGCCACCGGC
Source organism: Acetobacteraceae bacterium (assembly GCA_050012615.1). Classification (GTDB taxonomy): domain Bacteria; phylum Pseudomonadota; class Alphaproteobacteria; order Acetobacterales; family Acetobacteraceae; genus Rhodopila. Next base: position 1,074 of record JBEKGV010000104.1, read on the forward strand.
CTCGAGGCCCGACCCATGCCCGCTCGCCGCGGAGCCTGGGCTATCTACGAAGTCTTCAACACGGCCAACGATGGTCAGCTGTTCATCGGGGTCACCAGCGATCAGCAATGGACCCGTTTCGTCGAGGAGTTCGGCTTGCAGGAACTCGCCGCCGATCCTCGTCTGGCGACCAACGTGACTCGTCTCGCGGAACGGTCATGGCTTATTCCAGCACTGCAAGAGATCCTGATCAAATACCCCCAGCCCGAAATTGAGGCCCGCTGCGAGCGAGCTAACGTTTCCTGGGCTCCTGTCGGACAGCCGAAAGATATGTTCGACGATCCGCATCTTTTGGCGACCGGCGGACTGGTCGATGTTTATGTGTCGCGTTTCGGCGGGGAAGACGGGAAGATCGTCGGGCTGCCCGCTTTGCCAATTGAATTCGGAGATCACGCAAGGCCTGGCATCACGCGGCAGCCACCCAAAGTGGGCGAACATAACGCCGATGTTCTGGCTGAAGCTGGATTCACGGCCCAGGAGATCAGGGGCCTGAAGGATAGCGGGATCATCGTCGCACCAACCTGAAACAAGGAGACCACCGCGATGAAACTTGGCCGGCTTGGCGCATGGTATTCCACCGAAAAGATGGGTGGTCCCGCGCAAATCAGGGAATTCGTGGGCACCGTGGAGAGGCTCGGATACGATACGCTTTGGTATCCGGAGTCGCGCGGTTATGAGTCGTTTTCGGTCGCCGGCTTCATGCTGTCGTGCACCTCGAAACTAAAAATCGGCAGTTCGATCGCCAGCATCTACGCGCGAGACGCGTTCACGTCCCGACGCGGCATGATCTCGTTGAACGACCTGTACGGCAGTCGGTTTATCCTCGGGCTTGGGGTTAGCCATCCGCCGATGGTGGAAGGAATTCGCGGGCACACTTACGAAAAGCCGATCCCGGCGATGCGGCGGTACTTGACCGGCATCTGCAAAGGTGAAGCCGCGGCGGACGAATTTCCGCTGGCCGTCGCCGCTCTCGGTCCGTTGATGCTCAAACTGTCCGGTGAAATGACGCGAGGCGCACTTCCTTACAACACCACCCCGAAGCATACCGCCGAGGCGGCGAAAATTCTTGGGCCAGGGAAGTGGTGCGCGATCGAACAAAAGGTGACGCTGGAAACCAATCCCGCGAAGGCGCGCGCGCTCGGCCGTAAGGAATTGTCCCGATATATGATCCTGGACAATTACCGTAACAATTGGCTGCGCATTGGCTTCACAGAGGCCGACCTGCGCGACGGCGGCTCCGAGGCGTTCATTGACGCGATGGTGCTGTGGGGCGACGCCAACAAGGTGAAGGAAGGCCTGCGCGCTCATTTCTCGGCCGGAGCGACCCATGTGGCGATCCAGCCGGTGCACGACGACGGCGACATCGCGGCGCGGGATCACATCCTGACGATGTTGGCCGACACATGATCGACCCCGCGAAGGACACGGTCCTGATTACCGGCGCGGCCGGCGCCATCGGCACGGCCGTGCGTGACGGGCTCCGCTCGGGTTGGCGCCATCTGCGGCTGACGGATGTGCGTCCGATCAAAGTTCCAACCGGCAACGAGGAAACCATCGTCGCCGATGTCGGCGACCGAGCGGCGCTCGAACGCATGATGGAAGGCGTCAGCGCCGTGGTTTACCTGACCGGAGTTGGCGGGGATTACTCGCTGGAGGATTTGTTCCGCGTCAATGTCCGCGGCGTGTTCGATGTTTTCGAGAGCGCACGGCTCGCCGGCGTGCAGCGGATCGTTTACGCGAGCAGCAATCACGCGTTTGGCTGTTATGCCATCACGGAACGAGTTTCGCCGGACCTGCCACCTCGGCCGGACAGTCTTTACGGCGCGTTCAAGGTTTTCGGCGAAACGGTCCTGCGGAACTACTTCGACCGGCATGGGATAAGGTCGGTGTCGATGCGGATTGGCACCTATCGTACGTTGCCGATCGACCAGCGCTCGCTGGCGACGTGGCTCAGCCCAGGGGATGTGGCACGATTGGTTGATGCGTCGCTGCGGCATGAGGACCCCGGGTGCCTGATCGTGAACGGCTATTCCGCCAATACGCGCATCAAAACATTCGATCCCAACTGGGGTTTTCTCGGCTACGAACCGAGGGACAACGCCGAGGATCATGTCGAAATGCTGCGCGCCAAAGGGGTCGACGTCGATGGTCCGTGGGAATGGCCGGAACACGGCGGTTCCCATGCTCGCGTGCCGGAGCGGCGGCCGCGGTAGAACCGTCAATCGTTGTGGTGTGGCACTGCATTAAAGCAGATGGCAGGGTCGGGTACCACAGGCATTAAACTGAGATCGGTGCACTCTGCTGTTCTCGTCATGGCCGGGCTTGACCCGGCCATCTATCGAGGCACGTGCGGCGATTGATGGCCGGGTCAAGCCCGGCCATGACGATTAAGAAACGTGCTTCCTGCTCTCAGACTATTCAGCGCCATGCGGTAACGCGTTACTCGGCGGCCTCGGCGTAAGCCTCCAACGGCGCGCACGTGCAGATCAGGTTGCGGTCGCCGTAGACATTGTCGACGCGCTTCACCGGCGGCCAGTATTTCGATGCCGCCACGAACGGCAACGGGAACGCGGCCTGTTCACGGGAATAGCCGTGGTTCCAGACATTGGCCGACACTTCGCGCGCGGTGTGCGGCGCGTTCTTCAGCGGATTGTCGATCTTATCCATCTTGCCTGCGGCGATCGCTGCGATCTCGGTGCGGATCGAGATCATCGCCTCGCAAAACCGGTCGAGTTCGCCTTTCGACTCGCTCTCCGTCGGCTCGATCATCAACGTGCCAGCGACGGGCCATGACATGGTCGGAGCATGATACCCGTAGTCCTGCAGGCGCTTGGCGATATCCTCGACCATGATTCCCGCTTCGGCCTGGAAGGCGCGGCAATCGATGATGCATTCATGCGCGACCATACCGTTGCCGCCACGATACAACACGGGGAAGGATTCATCCAGTCTGGCCGCGACGTAATTGGCATTCAGGATCGCGACCTCGGTGGCACGCTTCAATCCGGCCGCGCCCATCATCCGGATGTAGGCATAGGAGATCGGCAGGATCAGCGCGCTGCCGAACGGCGCCGCCGACACGGCACCCGAATCCACGCTCATCGGATCGCCCGGCAGAAATGCCACCAAATGTGCGGCGACCCCGATCGGTCCAACACCGGGCCCTCCGCCGCCATGCGGGATGCAAAACGTCTTATGCAAATTAAGATGGCACACATCAGCACCGATCACCTTCGGTGACGTCAGCCCCAACTGGGCGTTCATATTGGCTCCATCCATGTAAACCTGACCACCGGCCTCATGCACGACCGCACAGATATCACGAATTTCAGCCTCGAAGACGCCATGGGTCGAGGGGTAGGTCACCATCAGCGCGGCCAGCCCGTCTCGATATTGTTCGACTTTCGCTCGCAGATCGTTCAGATCGACATTCCCGTCCCGATCGCAGCCAACCACCACGACGCGCAGCCCGGACATGGCGGCACTGGCGGGATTGGTACCGTGCGCTGACGATGGGATCAGGCAAATATCGCGATGCGCCTCGCCACGCGACTCATGCCACCGCCGGATCGCCAGCAAGCCGGCGTATTCCCCCTGAGAGCCGGCGTTGGGCTGCAACGAAACCGCCGCGAACCCGGTCAGTTCCCGCAGCCAATCAGCCAGACGCTGGATCAGCGATCGGAATCCTTGCGTCTGATCTTCCGGCGCGAACGGATGCATGTCGGCGAATCCGGGCCACGTGATCGGGATCATTTCAGCCGTCGCATTGAGTTTCATCGTGCACGATCCCAGGGGGATCATGGAACGATTCAATGCGATATCCTTGTCCTCCAGACGTTTCAGATAGCGGAGCATCTCGTGCTCGGAATGATACCGGTTGAAGACAGTCTGCGGCAGCAACGGACCGGAGCGGGACAATGAAGCGGCGAACCCTGGCACGGCGTCAGCCAACGGAGCGCCCAGGATTGACGCCAGCGACACGAGATCGTCGCGCGTCACGGTTTCATCGAGCGCGATCCCCACCGCGCCGTCGTCCACCTGCCGGAAGTTAAAACCAGCGTCGCGCGCCATTCGCATCAGCCGTGCGGGATCTGCGCATTCGACGACGATCGTATCGAAGAACGACCGGTACCGGAGCCGATGACCGCCGCGGATCGCACAATCCGCCAATAGCCTGGCCTGTAAATTGACCCGCTTCGCTATCCTGCGCAGCCCGTCCGGGCCATGCCAAACGGCGTACATCCCCGCGATCACGGCCAACAGCACCTGCGCCGTGCAGATGTTCGACGTCGCCTTCTCCCGCCTGATATGTTGCTCGCGCGTCTGCAACGCCAGCCGCATCGCGGGTTCACCGGCGGCGTCGAGCGAAACCCCCACGAGCCGGCCCGGCATGTGGCGCTTGTACGCATCGCGCGTCGCGAAGAAAGCGGCATGCGGCCCGCCGAAACCCATCGGCACGCCGAATCGTTGCGAGGAACCGACGACAATATCCGCGCCCATCGCTCCCGGTGATTTCAATATCACCAGCGCCAGCGGATCGGCTGCCACGATCGCCAGCGCGCCTTGCGCCTTCGCCGCGGCGATATCGGCGGTCAGATCGCGAACCTGACCCGTCGTTCCAGGATACTGCAGCAAAACCGCGAACGGTGTCGCTTCGCCGATGCGGCCGAGCGACAAACCAAGCGCACGGGCTCGCGTCGTCAGCACAGCGCGAGTCTGCGGATGCACATCGTCGGCGACGGCGATCACGTCGGACTTCGTTTTACTCATGGCATGAGCCATCGCCATCGCTTCCGCGACGGCGGTGGCCTCATCCAGCATCGACGCGTTGGCGATCTCCATGCCGGTCAGTTCGCAGATCAGCGTCTGGAAATTGACCAGCGCCTCCAGCCGGCCTTGCGCGATCTCCGCCTGATAGGGCGTGTAGGCCGTGTACCAGCCGGGACTTTCCAGGACATTGCGCAAGATCACCGGCGGCGTGACGGTGCCGTGGTAGCCCATGCCGATCAGCGATTTCTTCAGGACATTGCGTGCGGCCAGACCGCGCAGCTCGGCGATCACCGCCGCTTCATCCACCGGCGGCGGCAAATTCAACTGCTGATTGGAACGGATCGATTCCGGGACGGCGGCGGCGGCGGTATCGTCCAGGCTGGCGCGGCAGATGACGCGCAGCATCTCGGCGATTTCCGTCTCGGACGGACCGATATGACGCGAGACGAATTGATCCGCCGCCTCCAGTTTCGACAAAAGATCCATGCTCACAACGTCTCCAGGAATTCGTCGTAAGCATCCTGATCCATCAGTTCCTCGAACGCGGCCGGATCGTCGAGTTCCAGGCGGAAGAACCAGCCCTCGCCTTCAGCGTCATTATTGACGATTTCCGGGTCCTCGACGATGGTTTCGTTGATCTCGGCCACCCGGCCGGCCAGCGGAGAGTAAACGTCGGACGCCGCCTTGACGCTTTCGACGACGGCACAGGCCTCACCCGCGGCGACGTCGCGCTCCAGCACCGGAAGTTCGATGAACACCAGTTCGCCGAGTTGCTGTTGCGCGTGATCGGTGATGCCGACGGTGACGATATCGCCATCCAGCCGGACCCATTCGTGATCCTTGGTGTAACGCGTGTCGGAGTTCTTTCCTGGCATTGGATTGCTCCTGTTCAACGGACGTAACGATGAGGGACAAACGGCAGCGGAACGACCGTGGCGGGGATTGGCTTGCCGCGCACCATCAGCGACAGCTTCGACCCATCCGCCGCGTGATCGCGCCGGACGTAGCCCATGGCCATTGGCGCGTTCAGCGACGGCCCGAAGCCGCCCGAGGTGACCTGGCCGATCAGCTCCTCGCCATCTTCAGCAAGGATGGCGGTGTGTTCGCGGGCCGGCGCGCGGCCATCCGGGCGGATGCCGACCCGGAGCCTGGGCGGACCGTTGTCCAGTTGCGCCCGGATTTGAACGCCGCCGGGAAAATCCCATTCCAGCTTGCGGCGCTTGCCAATGGCCCAGGTGAGGGCGGCTTCGGTGGGCGACGTGGTTTCGTCGATGTCGTTGCCATAAAGGCAAAGTCCGGCTTCGAGACGCAACGAGTCACGGGCGCCGAGACCGGCCGGAATGACCTCGGGCTGTTCCACGAGCCGGCTCGCCAGGGTCACCGCCATGCCGCTCGGGACGGATAGCTCAAACCCGTCCTCACCGGTGTAGCCGGAGCGGGATACGAGGCAATTCACGTCGGCGACCCACATTCGCGCGACGCCCATGAAGGGCAGTGCCGGGGCCTCCGGAGCGGCCCGGGCCATGACGGCGGCCGCGGCGGGACCTTGCAAAGCCAGCAGTGCGCGATCCTCCAGCAGCTTCACCGGCGTGACCTTGCCGATCGCGGCGAAGTCAACCGCTTTGCGGCTGGCGTTGACCACGAGGAACAACCCATCCGGCCCCAGGTTGGCGACCATCAGGTCATCGAGGATCCCGCCGGTGTCGGTCGTCAACAGCGTGTAGCGCTGCCGGCCAGGCTTCAGCCCGGAGATGTCGCCGCAGACGAGACGTTCGAGCGCCGCCGCCGTGCCGGGGCCATGCAGCATCGCCTGGCCCATGTGCGACACGTCGAACAGAGCGGCCTGCGAACGGCAATGCAGGTGCTCGGCCATGACACCGCCTTTGCACCGTTCCGCGAGTGGACCTTTGAAATCGTACTGCACGGGCATGGAGTAACCGGCGAATGGAACCATGCGGGCACCATGGTGCCGGTGCCAATGTTCGAGTGGGGTGGTCAGTAAGGTTTCCGGCACCAATGTCTCCGCGCAGGGCCACCTCCGGCGAAGTGCCGGCGGGTTGACCCCCCTCTGTCGCGGAACCTGAGAGATTCGGGACGCTGTCCCTTACTCCGTCGGTGCGTCACGCACGGCTGCGCGTGGCGGCTTTCCAGAGGTCCCTGTTCCCCGCGCGGTCCCTGTTGCCTGAGCGTTTCCGGGGGCCGGTTGCGCCTTCGGCGACGGGCATACGCCCGCTCTCTCCCGCGCCGGGTGGCTGGGACGACGGTACCCTGACGGAAAGCGAGAGTCGCGGCAAGGACGGAATTCGCGTTCGGCCGAGCCGCGTACCGGAAATGAAACAGAGTGGAACCAGCGGGAGCGACGGTCCATTATCCACCGGACCCAATTCAGGCAGATCATGATCAACGGCGATGGTTCGGCGGCGGGACCGGCCACGAACCACCAGGCCCATCCATCCGGCCGCTCGCTGCGCGGGCTGGATGGCGTTAATTTCCTCATGGCGGACGTGCGAGATGGGGTGGGACCGTTTTTATCCGTGTTCCTGAAGGGCGGCGAACACTGGGAGTCAGGGACGATTGGGATCGCCATGGCGGCGTCGGCCATCGCCGCCGCTCTCTGTCAGGTGCCAGCCGGTTTGTTGGTGGACAGTACGCGGATGAAACGGCTGTTGATCACCGGTTCGGGACTGGCGGTCGGCGTGGGTTGCCTGCTCATCGTGCTCTTCCCACGCTTTCTGCCCGTGATCCTGGCGCAGATCATGCTCGGCGCGGCCTCCGCTGTCATTCCGCCGGCCATCGCGGCACTTTCTCTGGGCCTGGTGGGACGCCGCCGCCTGGACGCCCGGATCAGCCGCAACGAGGGCTTCAATCACGGGGGAAACTTCCTCGCCGCCGGTCTGGCCGGCGGACTGGGCCAGTATCTCGGATACCACTGGATCTTCTATCTCGTTTGCGCTTTCGCGGCCGCGAGCGCCTGCATTGTCACGCTGATCAACCCCGCGGAAATCGATCACGAGCGCGCACGCGGCGGCGAGGAGCCGAGCCATGGCGGCAAGCCGATCCCGTTCCGCGACCTGTTGCGCGACCGGGACCTGGCGATCTTCCTGGCCTCGGTCGTCCTGTTTCACTTCGGCAACGCGGCGATGCTTCCGATGGCGGGAC
>JBEKGV010000105.1:0-9015 GCA_050012615.1 Acetobacteraceae bacterium
CGATGCAGCTCGCCTCGAAAACCTATGACGTGCAGGATGTTTGGGCTGTCCAGGAGTTCTACCACTCGAATGGGTGGACAGATGGCCTGCCGATCGTCCCACCCACGAGCGATGCTGTCGCTGCCTGCCTCGAATGGGCCATGACGCCGCCGCAACAGCTTATCGGGATCGAACCGGTGAGAGGCGTCGCGATCACCGCTGAAAAGCTCGCCATCAACGCTGTGATGGCCGGTTGTCTGCCGATGCATTTCCCGGTCGTGCTCACCGCCATCACGGCGATGCTGCGGCCGGAGTTCCTGCTGCACGGCGCGACCGCGTCTACTGGCGGGTGCGCCATGCTCGTGATCATCAACGGCCCAATCCGCAAGGAACTCGGGATCGAAAGTTCGTTCAACACGCTCGGGAATAGCGATCGGGCCACCGCCGTGATCGGCCGCGCCATTCGCCTCGCGTTGATCAATATCCTCGAAGTTCGGCCGGGCGGGATCGACCGGGCTACGCTGGGGCATCCCGGCAAGTTCAGCTACTGCGTCGCCGAGGACGAGGAGAACACGACCTGGCAGCCGCTGTCCGTGCATCGCGGCCTGCCGCCGGAGGTCTCCGCCGTCACCGTGCTGGCCGCCGGGGCACCGCGCCAGATCATGAACGAATGGACGACGAAGCCCGAGGAGATCCTCGAGACGTTCGCCGCCGAAATGCGCGCCAACATGCGGCACTATTCGATCTGGCCCGGCAACTACGTGCTGATCATCCCGCCGCAATTGCGCGAACATTTGCAAGCCGCCGGCTGGGGCAAGACGGAGATCGCCAATTTCATTTACGAGCGCGCCCGCATCCACCGCCGCGAATGGGCCGAAGCGGGTAAGGGCGCCGTGGTGCGCGATCGCGGCGACACGCTTTATGCCGCGCTTGAGTCACCGGATCAGCTTCTCGTCGTCGCCGCGGGCGGCCCAGCTGGAGGCTTTGGCGCGGTCATCCCGCCCTGGCTTGGCCATAAGAGTCGCGCCGCCACCGAGCCGATCGGTGTCTGTATTGACTGCCAACCGCCGAAGACCTGAAATTCTGACGATCACGAACGGAGAACCATCTATGGATCTGCGGGTCCTCGACCCTACCAACGAAGTGATACCGCCCGTCGGTCAGCCGGCGCCGCGCCTGACCATGCTAACCGGAAAGACGATCGGGTTCATCTCCAATGGCAAGGAAGGCTCGAAAGGCTTCTTCGCCCACCTCGATCAAATGCTGCGCACCGAATTCGGCGTCGCGAATGTCATCACGCGCGTGAAATCGAACTACAGCGCACCGGCGGATCCGCATATCGCGGCCGAGATCACATCGTGGGATGCGGTCATCAGCGGGATCGGCGACTGAGGCAGTTGCTCGTCGTGCAGTTTGCATGACGCCGTGACAGCCGAGCGTCTGGGTGTCCCCGCGATGGCCGTGATGACCGAGCGATTCGTCAGCGCCGCCGAGTTAATGGCGCGCGTCCTCGGCATGCCCGGTTATCCGTTTGTCGTCATTCCCCATCCGGTCAGTAGCGCGGGCGACGATGGTCTTCGCGCCATGGCTGCCGCCACCGCCGCACGAGTCCGCGATTTGTTGCTTAGCCCGTGATCCGACCGCCTCTAGGCGACGCCATATCCACCGCCGCCCGGCGTTTCGATCACGAACACATCCCCCGGGTTCATTTCGGTCTTGTCAGTTCCCGTCAAATCGTCCCGCTTTCCATCAGCGCGTTCGACCCATTGTCGGCCTGGTGCACCGTCCGCGCCCCCCTCGAGCCCGAACGGAGCGACGTTCCTCCTGGAGGAAACGATGATCGCTGTCATCTTCTCCAGAAACCGCACCCTGCGGATCGCACCGTCGCCGCCTGTCCACTGACCGCGGCCGCCCGAGTTCCGGCGGATCGCGAACTGCTCCAACCGTACCGGATAGCGCAGTTCGAACACCTCCGGGTCGGTCATCCGCGTATTGGTCATGTGGGTCTGCACCGCCGAGGTGCCGTCAAAGCCAGGCCCGGCGCCGGTGCCGCCGCAGATCGTTTCGTAGTACTGCCGCGTCGCGTCGCCAAACAGAAAATTGTTCATCGTCCCCTGCGAGCAGGCGATCGAGCCCAGTGCACCGAAGATGGCGTTGCAGGTGGCCTGCGAAACTTCGGTGTTGCCCGCCACCACAGCGGCGCCCGGTCTGGGCGAGAGGAACGTGCCCTCGGGACTGATCAGCTTCAGCGGCTTCAGGCAACCGTCGTTGAGCGGAATGTCGTCACCGACCAGGCAACGAAACACGTACAAAACGGCCGCCTGGGTCACCGCCGGCGGAGAGTTGAAATTGCCGGTGTCCTGCTCTCCGGTGCCGGTGAAGTCGACCACGGCCGAACGTGCCGCGCGATCGACGTGAATCGCCACCCGCAGAGGTTTCCCATTGTCCATCCGGTAGTCGAACGAACCATTGCCGATCCGGTCGATTACCCGGCGCACCGATTCCTCGGCGTTGTCCATGACGTGGCGCATATAGGCGCTGACGGTCGGCCAGCCGAACTGCTCCACCACCTTGCGTAATTCCTGAACGCCCTTTTCGTTCGCCGCGACCTGCGCCTTGATGTCGGCGAGGTTCACGTCCGGGCTGCGCGCCGGGTATTTCGCACCAGCCAGCAGCGCACGAAATGGCTCTTCGCGGAATGTTCCGCCATCGACAAGCAAAAAATCGTTGATGATGACGCCTTCTTCTTCCAGCGTCCGCGACAACGGAGGCGTCGAGCCGGGCGTGATCCCGCCGATATCCGCGTGATGGCCGCGGCTGCCGACGAAGAACAAAATCGTCCGGCCCGCCGCGTCGAACACCGGCGTGATGACGGTGACATCCGGCAAATGCGTCCCACCGTTGAACGGGTTGTTCAGCGCGACGACATCGCCCGGCTTCAGCGTCGCGCCTCGGTCGTGCAGAACCGTTCGAACGCTCTCTCCCATCGCACCCAGATGCACCGGCACATGTGGAGCATTCGCCACCAAATGTCCCTGGGCGTCAAATATCGCACAGGAAAAGTCCAGCCGTTCCTTGATGTTTACCGAAAGTGACGTGTTCTGCAGAACAGCGCCGGTTTGTTCCGCCACGCTCATGAACAGATTGTTGAACAGTTCCAGCAGCACGGGATCGGGGCGCCCACTGTCCGCCGGCACGCGCTCGGGTGCCGCCTCGGTGCGGCGCAGAATCATATGGTCCAGAGCGGTGACCTCGGCGGTCCATCCCGGCTCGATCACGGTCGTCGCATTGGCCTCGCGGATCAGCGCCGGGCCTCGAATGGTATCGCCGGCGCGCAAATCCGTCCGCTCGAATACGTGCGCGGAATGGTCGCGCCCAAGAGTGAAGAGGGACACAGTATCGATCGGCTCCGGCTTACCCGAGGAGCGGGTGGGCAGCGTTGTCTCCCGCACCCGATCGCCGCGCGCGGTTGCCTCGACCGAAACCTGTTCGACGATCAGCTTCCGTTCCGGCGTGGCGAAGCCGAACCGGGCGCGATGTGCGTCGGTGAAGTCGCGTGTGATCGAGGCCAGATCTCGCAATGGCACCGGAAGCGCCGCTTCGGTACCGGAGTAACGGAGATGCACGGTGCTGGTGTGCTCGATCAACGCAGGATCCGCGCCTTGGTCGAGCAAAGCGGTGCGGGCCCGGTCGGCAAGCTCGTCCGCCAGCGCATCCAGTTCTGTCATCACATCGGGACCGAGGGTTTTCTCGACCGCCTGCTCGCGCATCGCCGACTGGTCGGCGAGGCCCATGCCATAGGCGGACAACACGCCCGCGTAAGGATGAATGAACACTGTTTCCATCCCGAGCGCGTCGGCCACCAAACATGCGTGCTGGCCCGCGGCGCCTCCGAAACACTGCAGGGCGAATCGGGTGACATCATGGCCTTTCTGCACCGACACCTGCTTGATCGCATTGGCCATATTGGCGACGGCGATACGCAGAAACCCTTCCGCGACTTCGCGGGGGGTACGCGGTTCGCCAGTGGCGTGCGAGATCTCCGCGGCCAGGACCGCGAATTTTTCGTTCACCACCGCGGCATCCAGAGGCTGGTCCCCGTTGGGGCCGAAGATCGCGGGAAAATGCCGCGGCTGGATCTTGCCCGCGCACACGTTGGCGTCAGTTACTGTCAGCGGGCCGCCACGCCGGTAACTCGCCGGGCCCGGATCGGCGCCCGCCGAATCAGGGCCGACCCTCATGCGGGCGCCATCGAAATGCAGGATCGAGCCGCCGCCGGCAGCGACCGTGTTGATCGCCATCATCGGCGCACGGATGCGCACACCTGCCACCGCCGTCTCGAATGCCCGTTCGAACCCCTTGTCGTAGAGCGCGACGTCAGTGGAGGTGCCACCCATGTCGAAGCCGATGATCCGGGTCAGGCCCGCCATCTCGGCCGTACGGGCGGCGCCGACGATCCCGCCGGCGGGTCCCGACAGGATCGCATCCTTGCCCTGGAAGCCGCCCGCTTCGGCGAGGCCCCCGTTCGACTGCATGAAATACAGCCGCGTGCCGCTCAGCTCCGAAGCGACCTGATCGACATAGCGGCGGAGAATGGGCGACAGATAGGCGTCCACGACCGTGGTGTCGCCGCGCGGCACCAGTCGCAGCAGCGGACTGACGGCGTGGCTCGCCGAGACCTGTGCAAGTCCAACCTCGCGCGCCAGTTCGGCCAGCCGTTGTTCGTGATCGGGATACTTCCACGCATGCATCAGGACGATGGCGCAGGCGCCGATGCCGTCGGCGATCGCTTCGGCGAAGGCGGTGCGAGCGGCGGCTTCGTCCAAAGGCTCGATCTCGGCCCCGTTGACGTCGACGCGGCCGCCGATATCGACCACCCGTTCGTAGAGCATGCTCGGCAGCGTGATCGCGAGGTCGAACAGCCGCGGGCGAGCCTGGTTGCCGATCCGCAGTGCATCCGCGAAACCTTTGTTGACGATCAGTAGCGTCCGGTCGCCTTTGCGCTCCAGCAGCGCGTTGGTGGCGACCGTGGTGCCCATCTTCACGGCGTCGATCTGGCCAGGCGGGATTGGCTGGTCCGGCGCGACACCGAGCACCGAGCGGATGCCGGCGATGGCCGCGTCACGGTAACGGCCCGGGTTCTCCGACAGCAGCTTGTGCGTGGACAGTGTGCCGTCCGGTGCGCGTGCCACGATATCGGTGAAGGTGCCGCCGCGGTCGATCCAGAACTGCCATTTCGCCTCGTTCATGAGCAGAGCCTCATCCTGTCGATTGCATCCCGGATGGACACCAGCCCACCGCATGGGCACACTTTCACGAACCGTGACATAAAGGGAGCCACCATGCGTCTCGTTCCGGGGTTGCTGTTTGTTGCCTGCCCCTCTGTGTCCCCGCAAGTCCGCGCAAAGGTCTCCCTGACATCGTCGCCGCCCCGGCAAAAGTGAAAGGCGTTCGGCGCCACAGGGCTGAGGCGCGTGCACGCGAATCGCGGGCCCTGGTAGGACTGTCGGACAAGGACAGTGAATATCCGATGCAGCTGTCCGGCGGACAGCAGCAGCGCGCTGCGATCGCGGGCACTTTGGCGATGGAACCGAAGATCATGCTGTTCGACGAGGCCACCTCTGCGCCACAACGATCCCTACCGAATCTGACCGCTTGCTGAAATTGGAAGGAGTTCGCGATGTCCGCGACCACGCTGCCGAATGCGACACTGCTCGAGGCATATCAGGCGATGACCCCCGGTTCCGCGCGGCTCGCGGCGAAGGCGCAGGGTCTGTTTCCGAGCGGGCTGACGCATGACAGCCGTCATTTCGATCCGTATCCGATATACGTCACGCACGGGCAGGGGCCTGTGAAGTGGGACGTCGATGGAAACCGGTACGTCGACTATTTCGGTGGGCACGGCGCGCTTATCCTTGGCCATCACCACCCGGTCGTCACCGCGGCGGTCCATGCGGCGTACGACCGCGGCACCCACTTCGGCGCCTGCACCGAAGCCGAAATCCTCTGGGCTGAATTGATCACGGCAATGGTCCCGTCGGCGGAACGCGTGCGCTTCACGAATTCCGGGACAGAGGCGACGCTGATGGCCCTGCGACTGGCCCGAGCCTACACCGGACGGCAAAAGATCGTGCATTTCAGAGGACATTTTCATGGCTGGCACGATCACGTGTCCAGCGGGTATTCCAACCACTTCGACGGCTCGCCGACGGCTGGTGTCCTCATGGGGATCGCCGACAATGTGCTGATGGCGGATCCGAACGATGTCGCGGGGATCGATCGCTTGTTCTCCGATCACAAGGATATTGCAGCCGTGATTCTGGAGCCGACCGGCGCCAGTTTCGGCAAGATGCCGATCGTCACATCCTTTTTGCGGCATCTGAGAGAGCTAACCAGCCAGGCCGGAACCATTTTGATTTTTGACGAGGTGGTGACCGGGTTCCGCGTGTCGCCTGGCGGGCTGCAAAAGGCGGTCGGAATCACGCCGGATATGACGACATTGGCGAAGATCCTTTCGGGTGGATTGCCGGGCGGCGCGGTTGTGGGAAGGAAGGACATCTTCGATTTGCTCGACTTCCAGGTCACGAAAGCGCAAGGGCGGGAGAAGATAGGGCACCAGGGCACGTTCAACGCGAATCCCGTGTCCGCCGCGGCGGGCATCGCGACATTGGAGATCCTGTCCACGACCGATGCATGCGAGCGAGCCAACGCCTATGGCGCGGCGCTGCGTTCAAAGATGAATGAGGTACTGGAAGAGGAGCGTGTGAAATGGGCAGTGCACGGATCGTATTCGGGGATGCATATATTCACCAATCCGGACGGCGACGACATCACGCCGTCACGATTCGACGCGGTTCCTTACGTTTCGCGCATGATCAACCGGCCGCGGCATGATGGGATGCCGGTGAAAGTGCGGATGGGGCTGCTGGTGAATGGCATCGATGTGAATACCGGCCCGTCCGGCACGATCTCGGCCACGCACGGTGAGGAGGAGATGGCACTTACGGTAGATGCGTTCCGCGCGACGATAAGGGCGCTGAAGCGGGAAGGCGCGATCAACTGACGGATAGCGGCGCGGCCTACATCGGAACGCCGGACCCCACCTTCTGACCTGGCCGCAGCGTACGCCGCAATACCGCCGCGGTCCGCGCCAGGTCAGCCTCGATCACCTCCGCGGCACCGTCGATCGTGTCCAGACGTTGCCCACGAGCAGCGGTCAGGACCGCCCGCAGCCGAGCCTCGAGAACCGCCATGCCGTAGCCTCCGGCCATACCCACCATCGCGTGCGCCTGTGCGATGATTGGACCCGGCGCCCCAGCGGCCAGGGCTCGGCGTAGAGCGGGCAGGCGGTGGAACAGATCGGCGATGCACTCCTCCACCATGTCGAGCAGGTGCTCGGGCTGGATATTGGCCCGCAGCTCCGCGATTCGCTCGGCGGCCAGGATTGCGACCCCGTCCTCGGTTTGCTCCTCAGGTCCCGGTGTGGGACCTGAAGCCGGCACCAGAGACCGGTTCAGCCACACGTGGCGGCTGATGGCCGCGGTAAAATCATCCAAAATAGGAGCGCTGGCCAGAATGTCGTCCACACCGGCGTCTCGCCATGCCCGCTCCTCGATTTCGTCGTGCGGGCCGGCGAGTACGATCACCGGGACGGTCCGCCCAGGACCGGCCATCTCGCGGATGACGCCCATGGTCGTTTCCATGGTCATGTCGGGCAGGTTCATATCCATGAAGACGACGTCATAAGGAACCAGCCGTAACGACTGCACCGCCTCCTCGCCGGTCGCGACGGGATTCACCATGTGCCCGTCACGGCGCAGGATGGTCACGGCAGCCGTCCTCAGTCCGGTAGGCGTACCGGCCAGCAGGATCCGAGTGCGTGGCAGCGGTCTACCCTCGGCGGGAACCTGGCCGGGAGCTCTCCCGCGCTGACCCGGCAGCAGGTCGATGGGCAGGGTCAGGCAAAAGTCGTTACCGGTCCGCCCATCAACCGTCGACCACCCCTCGCACCGCAAAAATCCGCCCATCATCGTTGTCAGGTGTTGAGCGATCGCGGAAGCAAGGCCGGTGCCTCGGACGGGGCCGTCGGAACTCTCCCTGCCGGAGGCGGATTGGTCCGGCACGGAGATCGCTTCCAGGGACGGGAAGATGCTGCCCCGATCCGCGTCCGAGATCGGCGTGCCGAGGCAGCGAATCGTCAGCCGCAGGGCAATTTTCTCGCCATGCTCGTTCTCGCCGCCATCGGCGAGGAGCCACATCGTGTCCGGCGTCGCGAACCGTATCGCCTCGGACAGCAGCAACGTCACGATCTGGCGAATGTGGTCGGGATCGGCGATCAGTTCCTGGGGCGCCGACCCGTTTACGATCAAATATGCCGTGATCCCGAGGTCCCGCGCGGTTGGCTGGATCGTATCGATACTGCTCTGCAACAAGTCCCGCACCCCGAGCAATGCCGGGCGGCATTCCAAGATGCCCGCTTCCATTTGGGGCACTTCGACCGTGTCAGCGGCGAGGTCCGTCAACGTCGTCCCCACGCGGTGGACCCGATCGAGGAACTGAGAGACGCGGCTCATTGAGACATCGCCCGCCGGGGCATCCCCCGCCGGGACCTTCGCGGCCCGGAATTCCGAAATCGACCGCATCAGTAGGGCTGCCCGCGTGCGCACTTCGTGCGAGATCACGCCGAGAAAACGCTTGCGGGAGGATTGCTCCCGCAGCAGCGCCTCGCGCGCATGCCTCAACGCCTGCCTCGAATGCCTTGCCTCGGTGACATCGCTGTAGAGGGCGACGAAACCGCCCTCGGCCAATGGCCGGCACCGAAGCTCGATGGCCCGGCCGTCGACCTGGAAATTCTGGCTGGCGCCGAAATTTCCCGCCCGGAGCAAAGCGGCCCGCCGCTCGACGTCCGCTGCCACGTCGCCGGCCTCGCCGAAATATCCGGCCTCGGCCTGCGCCCGCAGCACGGCCTCCATGGGCATCCCGGTTCGGATGAAACCGGCGCTCACCCCGGAACGTTCGGGAAACAGGCTGTTCCAC
>JBEKGV010000106.1:0-9002 GCA_050012615.1 Acetobacteraceae bacterium
GTGCTGACCCGAGTCATGCGCTCCATGCACGCGCGGTTCCCGACGATGCCGTTCTACATCGTCGGCAAGGAGATCAGCCTCGAGGACATTCGGCTCGTTCTCGAAAAGATGGCGGACCGGTTTTACGAGCACCCGGCGACCGTGCTGGTGCTCACCAACATGTATTACGCGGAGGCGCCGTGGCTGAAGCCGCGCTCGGTCACCGCCGCGACCAGTCTGGTCTGGCACGAGGAAAGGTTGCGCGGCACCACGTCACGCGATTTCGAGGAGCAGATCACCCGATTGCAACCGTTCCTCGCCGAGAACTGGACGGCGAGGGTGAGCCAGACCAGCGGCAACCCGGTCTACGAAAAGCCGGTGGTATTGATATTGTATCGCGACGATTACCGCTTCCTGCTGGATCATATACGGCCGCGCCGAGGGGTGTCGGTCGCCGATTTCGATCTGGTGCTCGCGTCTCAGCCCTACCGGGCGAGGGCCAGCGCTGAGTTCAAGGCGCAGAAGGTGCTGGCCCCGCTGGCCAAGGCGCTGGCTCCTGGCGGCAGGCTGATCGGCATCCATTCGCATGGCGATGATCCGGGCCTCGAAATCGTCCGCAAGGTATGGCCGGGGGAAAACCCGTTCACGACCGATCGGCATACGTTGCTGCGCGCCACCAAGGCGGCACTCGGCCGGGACGCCGGCGATCTGAACTTCAACACGTATGCCGATGCGCGCGCGCTGTTCCGTTTCGGCATGCACACTCTGCCGACCGAGATCAGCGCGACGATCGGCACGTCGACTTTGTTCGCCGCCTGGAACGCGGCCATCTACGTCGCTCAGATCGAGGACGAGCGGTTGTCCGAGGCGGTCGTCAGCGGCCGTTGGCTCGAAGCAACGAGTGAGGTGTTGCGGGAACATCGCGGCCTGTGGTTCTGGGACGAGTCCTACGTCATCTCGCGCAAGCGGGACGCGGTCTGACATGGCGCTCCCTGAGGCAGCCTCGAGCTTGGACGACGGCGAACGGGCCGCGGTAATGGCACTCGTCGCCGGCGCCTCGTTGGAGATGTCGCCTCGCGAACGGGACGCTGTCGTCCCGGCGGCTCAATTCCTGGCCCCCGGCACCGAGGTGTTCGTCAGCTCGCCGCCCGCCGTCAGCCATCACGACATCGTCAGCGCGGCGGTCGCATTGCGCCGGCATGGGTTTGAGCCGGTGCCCCATGTGGCGGCGCGAAGCCTCATTGGCTTCACCCAACTCAATGATCTGCTGGCGCGCGTCGCCGGCGAGGCAGGGGTCCGGCGGGCGTTGGTGGTTGGCGGCGATCTGGATCAGCCGTCGGGGCCGTTCCACGCCGCCCTCGATGTGCTGTCGCTCGGGTTGTTCGAAAAACATGGCTTCCGCAGCGTTGGCCTCGCCGCTTATCCCGAGGGTCATCCGCGCATCGCCGACGAGGACCTCGGCCGAGCGTTGGCCGCCAAGCTCGCGTTGCTGCGGCAGGCCGGGATCGAAGCGCAAATGGTCACGCAGTTCGTGTTCGAAGCGGCACCGTTACTAGGCTGGCTTCGAGCATCGGGCGGGCGGGGGGCATCGGTGCCGGTGCGGATTGGCCTCGCCGGACCCGCCAGCATCGCGACCCTGGCACGCTACGCGGTGCGCTGCGGCATTGGCCATTCGATCGGCGCGTTGGTGCATCACCGAACCTCGATCGCCCGGCTGGTCACGGAGTCCGGGCCGGAATCGGTAGTGCGCGAACTCGCGGCCGCGGATTGGCGGGGACTTGGTGTCAACGGCATCCATCTGTTCAGTTTTGGCGGTCTGGTCCGGACGGCGCGTTGGATGAGGGCGGTGACCGCAGGACGTTTCATTATCGAAAGGAGCGGCGCGGGGTTCGTCGTGACGGAATGAACACACGCGCCTGCCTGAGCTTCTTTATGTGTGTGGTATCCTGGGCCGGGAAGGTTGAGGCGTTTTTTAACCGCGGATGAACGCCGATGAACACGGATAAGAAACGATGGGACGGAGCGTGGTCAAAAGTTCGTGAGCACGCGGCGGATTTCGATGCGCGGACGGCCGAAATTCATGAGGAGACATAATGTTTTGCTGGTAGCGCGTAGATAGTTCAGACACTGGGCGACGTGCTGATCACCGATCGCTTTCACGACTTTCAGTTCGACAATGATGTGGTTGTTGACGACCAGATCAGCAGTGTATTCTCCTACAATGATATTGTCATATCGAACGACGATGGTCCGTTGCTGCTCTACCGTCAGCCCACGCTTTCGCATCTCATGGGCAAGAGCATTTTCGCAAACCTTCTCCAGAAACCCAATACCCAACGTATTCGCGACAGTGAAGGCGCATCCAATAATTTGTGCGGTGACGCTGTCCGATTCAACATCATCACATTCATCTGCGTTCATCCGCGGTTAAAAAATGGATGCTTCGCCCCGTGCTGTCCTCGGAACGACCCTCCAATTTTATCCAACGACCGATTAATGAACCGTAAACGACCCAGCAGGAATCGAAGGTAATTCGACGGACCTCAGCCTGACCGAAACCAGCACTACTCCGCCGCCTCCGCCTCTACTTTCCGCTCGTTCCGCTTGCGCTGGTTCGGGTCCAGGAAACGTTTGCGCAGGCGGATCGCAGCCGGCGTCACCTCGACAAGCTCGTCGTCCTCCACGTAAGCGATCGCCTGCTCCAGGCTCATCTTCCGCGGCGGGATCAGCAGCATCGCATCATCCTTGCCGGCGGCGCGGATGTTGGTCAGCTTCTTCTCCTTGATCGGATTCACTTCCAGATCGTTCTCCCGAGCGGTCTCGCCCAGGATCATGCCCTGATAGACTTTGTCGCCGGGAGAAACGAATAACACCCCGCGCTCCTGGATGTAGAACAGCGCGTAATGCACCGCCTCGCCGGGCTCCGTTGAGATCAGCGCACCGGCGCGCCGGCCTTCGATCGGTCCTTTCCATGGTCCATAGCCAGCAAACAGACGGTTCATGATGCCGGTGCCGCGAGTGTCGGTCAGGAACTCACCGTGGTAGCCGATCAAGCCCCGCGTCGGGATCTTGAAGGTCATCCGCACCTTGCCGCCGCCGGACGGCCGCATGTCGTGCATCTCGCCCTTGCGGCGGCTGAGTTTCTCCACGACCACGCCGGAGTAAGGCTCGTCGACATCGACCAGCACCTCTTCCATTGGCTCTTCACGCTCGCCGGTCTCCTCGTTGCGGCGGGTCAACACCTTTGGCCGGCCGATGGCAAGTTCGAAGCCCTCGCGGCGCATCTGCTCGATCAGCACGCCGAGCTGCAATTCGCCGCGGCCAGCGACCTCGAACGCGTCCGTCTCGTTCGACTCGGAGACCTTGATCGCGACGTTACCTTCGGCTTCGCGGAACAGGCGTTCGCGGATCTGGCGGGAGGTCACCTTTTTGCCCTCACGGCCGGCCAACGGACCGTCGTTGATCCTGAACGTCATCGCCAGCGTTGGTGGGTCGACCGGGATCGCCGGCAGAGGCGCCGTCAGTTCGGGCGCGCCGATCGTGTCGGGGATGGTGGCGTCAGACAGCCCGGCAACGGCGATGATGTCGCCGGCCTCGGCCTCGTCGACCGGCACTCGCTCCAGCCCCCGGAATGTCAGCAGCTTCGTGAGGCGGCCGGTTTCGACGACGGACCCGTCGCCACGCAACACCTTCACCTGCATGTTGAGCTTCGCGGCGCCCTGCTCGATCCGCCCGGTCAGCACCCGGCCAAGGAAGTTGTCATACTCCAGGATGCTGGCGACCATCGCGAATGGAGCGTCACGGTCAACCGTCGGCGGCGGCACATGGCTGACGACGAGGTCGAACAGCGCGTTCAGGTTCTCACGCGGCCCATCCAGCGTCGCGTCCGCCCACCCGTGCCGCCCGGAAGCATAGAGCATCGGGAAATCCAGCTGACTATCGGATGCATCGAGCGCCGCGAACAGGTCGAACACCTCAGTGTGGACTTCGTCGGGACGAGCGTCGGAGCGGTCGATCTTGTTGACCACGACAATCGGATGGATGCCGCGGGCGAGCGCTTTGCCGACCACGAACTTGGTCTGCGGCAGCACGCCCTCGGCGGCGTCGACCAGCACGATGGCGCCGTCGACCATGTTGAGAATGCGCTCGACCTCGCCGCCGAAATCGGCGTGGCCGGGGGTGTCGACGATGTTGATCCGCACGCCTTTCCAAAGCACGGAGGTGCATTTGGCGAGGATGGTGATGCCGCGTTCCTTCTCCAGGTCGTTGCGGTCCATCGCGCGCTCGGCGACGTGCTGATGGTCTCGGAATGTGCCGGACTGCGCGAGCAGCTTATCGACGAGTGTGGTCTTGCCATGATCGACATGGGCGATGATGGCGACGTTGCGGATTTGCATAACGGCCTTGGTTTGCCAGGGGGAGTTCGGATGGTGCGGCGCACACATAGGGCCGATGCGCCCCAAATGACAGCCCCAACAATGGCTATCGCCCGGTCGCCTGTTATGCTTCACGCAACCGACATGGAGGAAACCGAAACATGATTGAAACCGCGAGGGCGACTCCCCCGGCCTTGCCGTTCGTCGCAGGGTGCTGCGGCCGTGACTGATCTGACGGGCCGCGTGGTGCTGGTCACCGGGGCGGCAGGCGGAATTGGTCAGGCACTGTGCCGCGCCTTCGCGGCCGCCGGGCTGCTCGTGGGCGTATGCGACGTCGATCGGACCGGAGCGGACCGTCTGACGGCGGAACTCGGCGTGGACAGGGCGATCGCGATTGAGGGCGATGTCTCGGACGCGGCGTCCTGCGAGCGGGCGGTGGCCGTCGTGGCCGCGCGTTTCGGCTCGCTCCATGCCCTGGTCAACAATGCCGGGCTCGGGATGGGGATCATCCGTCAGGACCACATGACGGACCCGGTGACACTCGACGAAGTGTCAATCGAGGTTTGGCACCGCTTCATGGACACCAACCTGAGTGGTGCCTTCCACATGGTGAAGGCCGCGATCCCGCACTTCCGCGCGGCCCGAGGCGGACGGATCATCAACGTGACGACCAGTTTCTTCACCATGCTGCGGCAGGGCTTTTATCCTTATGGCGTGGCCAAAGCCGGGCTGGAGGCCTGGACGGCCAGTCTGGCGAGCGAATTGGACGGCTCGGGGATCACCGTGAACGTGGTGGTCCCCGGCGGCCCGACCGATACGCCGATGGTGCCGCCGGAGAGCGGGTACGATCGTGCCGCGCTGATCAGGCCGGCCCAGATGGCGCCTCCGATGTTGTATCTGTTCGGCGACAAAGCCGCCGGTGTGACCGGGCGGCGCTTCGTCGCGGCGCATTGGGACCCGAAGTCGCCGGAGGATCAGGCGGCTTATCAGGCCGGGGCGCCGGTAGGGTGGCCGGATCTGGCGAGGAGCCCCGTCTGGCCGGGGGGACGACCGGGGCCGTAGGGACGGGCACCGGGTCCATCCTTTGGCCCGCCGCTAATCCTCCAGACCCATGACGAACGCCAGCGCCGCATTCAGCCGCGTGATCTCCACCAGGTTGAGCCGGCCGATCGCGCGGCCGATTCGTACGCGCCGGATCGAGACCAGTTTGTCGGCCATGACCTGCGGTGTCACACGCAGCCCGTTCTCCGCGCTCGGATCGAGGGTGACCCGGAAATCTGACGCGTCTGCTATCTCGGAGGTCAACGGCAAACAATCACCGACGTGTGGCTCGCGGAGAAAGCATCGGTCTGCACAATGACGGCCGCCTGTGGTTTGCCGTAATTGCCCGCGGCCGCGACCGTCACGACGTCATCGCGCCTCATCGGCATCGAATTCTGACACGGCCTCTATCCATCCCAGAGCGTCATGTTCGCTTTCAGGCCTGAGACGGGCAACTTGCTTCGGGATCCGTTGCCTGACCGCTCTGGAACGAGCATCGGGCACGACCAAACGCAGCTGCCTCTGACCCTGTCGGCGCCGCCGTTCGCGCATTGTCTTCATCCGTTCGGCTGGTGGTGTCATAATTTCCTCTGGATACCGCCGCACCGCACCTGTAACGCGTTACAGGGTTCTGAGCAGTCGAAACCCACGGTCCGTGCGAGTTCCCGCTATGGCGACGAACTCAAACGCCTTTCGGCGGCGACGCTCTCGCGCCGCGGCCGGGCTCCTGGACGTTTACACGGCAAGAGCTCCCCCCACGAATTTGACGGGTTCCAGCCGGTCGCCATGACCGGCGGCTCCGCCGTACACGAGGCGATCGGCTGCTCGCTTTGAGGATACCGGGGGACTCGTGCTAACGTAAGACATTGAAAAGCTACCGCCGCCCTGAAGCTCGTCGTGTTATGCCAGCGTCAGTCGGGTCACCTGGAGATTATTCATGTCGCAGGGTCCCGTGGTTATATACGCTGGTCGATCCGGCACTGGCGAGAGAGACCGTGACCGGATAATGGAAGAACTGAAAGAGCTTCTGATCGAGAGGCATTACAGTTTGCTTATCGTCGATGGGCTTGACGCAATAGAACCGACGATCGGTCCCAGACAGCGAAGCTGGCTTTCAAATTATCTCTCAAATTATCTCTCAAATTATCTCTGGGCGCGTCGCGGAACCGGAAAGACGGCCCTTCTACGGGGCGGTCTGGATCAGGTCGAAGAAAGGCATCGCTCGCCCGGCCCCAGGTTTGTTAGGTCAACTTCGGATGATTACCGCTTATCAGCGGGGGAGGCGGCACAACTTAACGACATTGATGTCACTCTCGCACGTCTCGGCGAAGGCATCGCCCGTCTGCGTGATGAGATGGTCGAGCTTCGGGATCGCCTCAGGCAGGTCCCAGCGGTGTAAATGGCAATCCCCGGCCTGGCTCAACTCTGGACATTAGGACGCAGAGTTGAAGCCCTTTTTGAGCTTCAGAAGGAGGCAAAGGATACATTTAAAGATATAGCCGATCGATTTGACGCGCTTGAGAGCAAGCTTGATGCCAGAATCCGTGCTGTCGAAGATCGGCTCACAAAACTCGACGCTTCGGAGGCGCGAATTATCAGTGACGCAAAGAGAGAAGCCGCAGCCGAAGCAACTCGTTCCAACAACGATATTGTGACGAGACTTACCAAGG
This sequence comes from Acetobacteraceae bacterium, assembly GCA_050012615.1. Lineage (GTDB taxonomy): Bacteria > Pseudomonadota > Alphaproteobacteria > Acetobacterales > Acetobacteraceae > Rhodopila. Next base: position 7,067 of record JBEKGV010000106.1, read on the forward strand.
TTGAAATCGCCTTGACAATTCTAGGCCAAGTACGTTCGAGCGCTCGGGCCATTCGTCATGAAGGACCTGAGGAACAATGAGATTAATGGCTGGGGGACTCGTCGTCATGCGTGAATATCGAAACGTTTGTGCTCCTTGAGATCCGTGCGAGTGTTTCCACCGACAAAGATCCAACCATGAAAATCGAGGTCCTCGGCCGCGTACGCTACCCGGACGCCTTCGTCTATGGTTAGTCACTGACTGAATATGTCCGGCGAACTCCCGCCAAACTCTCGGCCGCGACGCTCTCACGCCGCGGCCGGGCTCCCGGACGTTTATTCTCTCGGCTGATTATTTCGCCGTCACAGCCCAGTCGTGATTGTGCACCAGCCCATCGTCATGACCATGATGCACAGAAGGAGCCGCGGCATCATGATCGTGGAACTGCGCCGCCTCGGTCGAGCCCGAGAACGCCGTCGTCGACGACTTGCCACCCGAAATCGCCATCGCCACCGCGTCGAAATACCCAACGCCGACCTCGCGCTGATGCCGCGTCGCGGTGTATCCCTCGGCCTCGGCGGCGAACTCCGCCTGCTGCAGTTCCGAGTAAGCCGCCATGCCGCGCTCCCGATAACCGCGCGCCAGGTTGAACATCGACAGGTTCAGACTGTGGAAGCCGGCCAGCGTCACGAACTGGAAACGATAGCCCATGCGGCCGATTTCACGCTGGAACGCCGCGATCTTCTCCGGCGCCAGCTTCTTCTTCCAGTTGAAACTCGGCGAGCAATTGTAGGCCAGCATCTTGCCCGGAAACTGCTTATGAATTTCGTTGGCGAAACGCTCGGCCTCGCGCAGATCGGGCTCGGACGTTTCCCACCACAACAAATCCGAGTACGGCGCATAAGCGAGACCACGTGCGATCGCGTAGTCGTTGCCGCAGCCCGGCCTGATACGGAAAAAACCTTCCGGCGTGCGGTCGTTGCCGATGAACGGACGATCCCGCTCATCGACATCGCTGGTCAGTAACTGCGCCGATTGCGCATCGGTGCGGCACAGCAAAACGGTGTTCACGCCTTCGACATCCGCCGCCAGCCGAGCGGCGTTCAGCGTCCGAACATGATGGGCGATCGGCACCAGAACCTTGCCGCCCAAATGTCCGCACTTCTTTTCAGAGGCGAGTTGATCTTCGAAGTGAACGCCCGCGGCGCCGGCCTCGATCATCGCTTTCATCAACTCGTAAGCGTTGAGCGCGCCGCCGAAACCGGCTTCCGCGTCGGCGATGATCGGCGCCATCCAATACGTGCCGTCTTTGCCTCCTTCAGACCGGGCGATCTGGTCGCAGCGCCGCAACGCGTTGTTGATCCGGCGCACCACGTTCGGAACCGCATCGACCGGATACAGCGATTGATCGGGATACATCTGCCCCGCCGTATTCGCATCCGCCGCGACCTGCCAGCCGGACAAATAGATCGCCTTCAACCCGGCCTTCACCTGCTGTACCGCCTGGTTGCCGGTCAGCGCGCCCAGAGTGGGGACGAAAGGCTCGGTCCGCAGCAGGTGCCAAAGCCGCGCGGCGCCCATCTCGGCGAGCGTATGCCGGATCCGGAATGAGCCGGCGAGACGCTCGACATCTTCGCTCGTGTAGTCGCGGATGATGCCGGCGAAACGCTCCGGGTCGTGGGACGGACCGGCATTCATGCCGTCTGGAGCGCGGGTAATGGGGGAACGCATCGTTGTGACATCCTGGGTGAGTGGCGGTGCGTCAATAATTCACATTGCATCCGCTAACGTGTAGCGTTATCTGGCGGACCAAGGTGCAATAAGGTGCGCGGCTTCACCGACAACGGCTGCAATTTGTAAAGGATGTAAAATTGGCCCGTACCGTGATCGGCCGCACCGTCCGCCGGCTGCGTTCGGAGCGCGAGCTGTCGCAACAGGCGCTGGCCACCCGCCTGGG
>JBEKGV010000107.1:0-8923 GCA_050012615.1 Acetobacteraceae bacterium
GCACCGTGATCCCCTTGTTGAGCGGGAACAGCACCTGAATCTCGTCCATGATCTTGGCGAGTTTCTTGTCGCCACCAAAGACGATGTCCTTCTCCTGAAAGTCGGAGGTAAACTGCATCGTTACGAAGGTATCCACGCCCGTGGTGCCGATATAATAGTTACGGCGTGCAGCCCAGGAGTATTGGCCGCAACCTACTGGGCCGTGACTGATGTGGATCATATCCTTGATCGGACCCCAAACGACGCCCTTCGAGCCGGCATAGGCGCAGCCGCGGATCGTCATCACGCCAGGGATGGACTTGATATTGGACTTGACGCCGCAATCGGTCTTGCCCTCCTCGAACGTGCCGAGATGCTTGGCGCGCCGCTTGGCGGTCTTGTCGGGGTAAACCTTAAGGACCTCGTCGATGAGCTCCTTATTTCTTGCTTTGATCTCTTCGACCGTTTCGGCGACCGCGAGGCTCATGTCACGATTCCTTCTTTCATCCACCGGTTCACCGGCCCCACGAATGGGACCGGTGAGGACAACGGTTCAGGCTGCCATTTCCGCAGCCAGTTCAGCGGCGGTCTTGCCAACCAGCTTCTCATCGACGGACTTCATGATGCCATGCGACATCAACATGTCCTCAAGCTCGTCCATGGTGATCGGTGTCGGGATGATGCCCTTGCCCTTGTTCGCATGGATGCGCCGCGCCAGTTCCCGGTAGTGCTCGGCCTGCCGAGACTCAGGCGCGTATTCGAGCACCGTCATCCGTCGTAACTCGGCGTGCTGCACGATGTTGTCGCGCGGCACGAAATAGATGAGATGCGTGCCAAGCTTCTTGGCCAGCTCCTCGGCCAGTTCCAGTTCCTTGTCGGTCTGCCGCTCGTTGCAGATCAACGCGCCAAGCCGCACGCCGCCGGAGTTCGCGTATTTCAGAATGCCCTTGGAGATGTTGTTGGCCGCGTACATGGCCATCATCTCGCCGGACATGACGATGTAAATTTCTTGCGCCTTGTTCTCCCGGATCGGCATCGCGAAGCCGCCGCAAACGACGTCGCCGAGGACGTCGTAAGACACATAGTCGATGTTCTCGTAAGCGCCGTTCTCCTCAAGGAAGTTGATCGAGGTGATGACGCCGCGACCGGCGCAGCCGACACCTGGCTCCGGCCCGCCCGACTCAACGCAGCGGATGTCCCGGTAGCCGATCTTCATCACGTCCTCGAGCTCCAGGTCCTCAACGCTGCCCTGCGCCGCGGCAAGACTCAGGATGGTGTCCTGCGCCTTGGCGTGAAGAATCAATCGGGTCGAGTCAGCCTTCGGATCGCAACCCACGATCAATATCCGGTGACCCAACTGGGCCAGAGCCGCGAGCGTATTCTGAGAGGTCGTCGATTTGCCGATGCCTCCCTTTCCGTAAAACGCGATTTGTCGCAACGACATGGTGTTCTCCTTCCGCGACGCGCCCGGCGCGTCATGTTTCGCCATTCATCCGAGCGCCACACGAGACTTGCGAGCGCCTCCCCGTCCTTCACGACCGCGACGTTGGCGGCCGATCACCCGGCATACGAACAACAGCAAGTGCCGTGCCAAAATCCGGCGATCGAGAGGATTGGCTATTTTCCTCGACTTTTACCGCTTTCGACGGCGCGGGGCGCTTGTCTGGAACCGGACACGCATGTTCGGCTTGTGCGGAACGGAACATGCGACGACAGCCCAAATGGCTGAATGTCGCGCTTCGTCGCTGGCATGGAAGTTGCGTCATTGGCGCCGGAACATAGTTATCAGGGTCGTGCCATGCAGATCGGCGTCGAAACGTCACGAGCAGTCGAAAACAAGCGTATCTTTGTCGTGGATGATGACGACATCACTCGCGCGGTACTGCAATTCATGCTGCAGGACGAGAATGAAACCCACGATTTGCCGACTCTGACCGACGCATTCGCGAATGGTCAGCCGGATCTCCTGTTGCTCGGCATTTCGATCGTCGAAGCCTGGGAGCCTGGGCTGCTTGAAACGATACGCCAGCAGTGGCCTGGAACCCGGATCCTGATCATAGCAAAGGCCGATCGGGACACGGCGGCGCGTCCCGGCGCCCATGGCGTGTTGTCACGGCCGTTTACCGTCGAGGCCGTGCGTCAGAAGGTGGACATCCAACTCGGGCGTATCGTGCCGTCGCTGATCCAGCTTCAGCTCGTGCCATCGAGCACGCGATGAACGAGCTGACGCCGCTGACGAATTTTATCCGCATCGGCGGCCAGCCGGCCGTCAACCGGCTTGTCGACTCGTTCTACCGGCGCATGGATACGCTGCGCGAGGCGCGTGGGATCAGGGCGATGCATCAGGCGGACCTGACATCCACGAAAGAGGTGCTGAAGCGCTACCTCGGGGAGTGGTTGGGCGGGCCGGCACTGTATTCCGCCGAACGAGGCCATCCGCGTTTGCGCATGCGCCATATCCGACTGCGTATCGGGCCGGCCGAGCGCGACGCCTGGATGCTTTGCATGAGCGGAGCTCTCGAAGAAACCGTCACCGACACGGCTCTGCGGCAAACTCTGCACGATGCTTTTCTCAATCTCGCGGACTGGGTCCGCAACGATCCGGAGAACCCTCATGACAAGCGTTAACACGATTGCGAAAGCCCAGATTGGCGACACCGGGTTCGCCCGCCTGGAAACCGAGGGACGGCTACTCAATCCCGTTCTGAAGGCACCGACCCATCAGCCTGGCCGGTTCGGGTTCCGCGGCGAGCTCGCGCTTCGTTTCGCTCCGAAAATCGCCGATGAGGCTCGGCCGCCGGAACTGGCCGTCGATCAGGTGCTCGCAAGCGCCGACGTGGGTTCATCAACCGTCCCGTTTCTCGCGGCCTATTTGCTATCGTTTGAGTATCTCAAGCCATTGGCGGAGGTCCTCGGCGACACGCTCAGTCCGACGGGAAAATACTTCCTGTTTTGCAATAACATCGACCTGCTAAAAAAATACCGCGTGCGCTGGGGCGAGGCCACTTTCTATGTCCTGCCGATCGACGAAGCCGGTGTTTATAACGAATTGTTGGAGCTTCTCGATCTGGAAAGAAGCGCGCTGAAGAAACTCGACACCGCTGGCAAACACGATGCCATCGTCGAAACCGCTCTGGGCTTCAGCGCCGACTATCCATGGCTGACCTATGAAGACGGGCTGTCTCAGATGGGTCCGGTGCGCGACGAGAGCGCCAACCGGCCGGTTTAACCGCCCAGGCTCAGGCGGCGACCGCGTGATCGGTCGCCGCCAGTTCATCGGTAAACGCCTCGAGCGGCATGTCGATCCGTTCGATGCCATGCTGTGCCAGAAAGCGGGCTTCATTTCGGGTCGGCGTTTCAGGCAGACAAGCCCAATGACGGTCGGATGAGCGCTTGGTGATCTGGTGGGCGAAGATCCGCTCGAGCTGGGTCGCGAACCGGCAACCGAGGAACAGGAAATGCCGGCCGGCTCGGATGCTCTTAACGCTGTCGGGAATTGGCGTCTGGATGTCAATCTCCGTCAGAACCTCGACAAAATCCGAATCCGAGACCAGGAAGTTCGCCGCCGGGGCAACCGATCCGAATGGCTGGTACAGCAACGTTCGCCAGGCCGCCACTTCGCTGGAGTGATGCACCGCCGCATCATTCGCCACGCCATGCAGGTCGTCGGTCGCCGTGCCATCCGGGCGGTAATGTCGCGTCCATTGACCAAAATGTTCCGCCTGGCTCAGTCCTTGAACCATTCCCCAATCTGTCCGCCAGGCCAGAGCCCGTTGCGGCAGATCGTCGTACCACGCATGCACCAACAACGGCAAAGCGCGCTGGTCAGCGAGGAAGCGATGCAACGCCGACGGCGCGACCTCATCAGCGAAGGCGGCTTTCATCAGCGCCACCACACTCTTGCGGTGCTTGAAGTTCTCGATGAACTGCGCCGCGCCGGTCAGGTTGCCGCGCAGCTTGTGCGGCACGCTGGTCTTCGCGGTCAGGCGCGCGGCCAGTGCTTCGTGCGAAGCCGGCAATGGACACGCCGCGCCTGTCAAAGACAGCACACCAGGTCCGATATACGGAATGAGCGCGCCATCGGCGAGGGCGGACCGGATCGCGGCCATCTTAGTGGTGTCCATTGGATGGATCCCTTCGCGTTACAAACCGGAACCAAAGCCGAGCAGTTCGATCGTGACATTCTCGTTGCCCAATCGTGTCTGACAGGCGAGCCGCGACTTCGACCCAACACCAACGATCTCGTCGAGGCGTTCATTCTCCAACCGCTGCATTTTGGATACGGTCTTGCGGCCGTCATGGACGAAGATATGGCAGGTCCCGCATTTCGCCTCGTCGCCGCATGGCTCCGGCACCTTCTCACCGAAACCCAACAGAGCTTCGAGTATCGTCGTTCCCTCGACCGCCTCGATGGTCTTTCCGGCGGGTAGAATTGTCAGCAATGGCATTGTATCACTCCCTGACTAAAAGATCGCGGCACCCGCGCCGACATTCACCGACGCGTCCTTCATGGTGCCGACAATGAACTCCACCTGATCCTTGGTCAGATGGGTGTGGAACGGCAGCGCGACGGCGCGGTCCGCGACTTTCTCGGTCACCAGAAAATCGCCGCGGCGAAATCCCAGGTCGAAGTAGAAAGGTTGCAGATGCAATGGGTGGCAGTAGGCGGCCGCCTCGACCTGCTCGGTGCGCATGTCCTCGACGATCGCGTCCCGGCCGGACCGGGTGAAGCGCGTTCCCAAATGCACGACGTAGAGGAACCAGTGCACCTCATCCACCTCGGGCCCAATGTAGGGCGGCTTGATACCCTCGAACGATTGCATGAACTCGAAATACAGCGACTCGACCAACTTGCGTTTCGCGAGGATTTCGTCGATTCGTCGCAGTTGCGCGAGACCCAGAGCAGCCGCCAGATCGCTCATCTCCGCCTGCAGCGGCGGCGTCATGCCGATGACGACCGATGACCGCTCATCACTCCGGCGGGCGCGGTGACGGCGCAATGCATGCGCGAGGTCGTCATCGTCGGTCACCACCATGCCGCCTTCGCCACAAACCAAAGGCCCAGGCTGGGAGAAATCGAACACGGAACAGTCGCCGAAGGTGCCGACGCGGGCGCCTTGGTAGACCGAGCCGATCGCCTCGGTCGTGTCTTCGATCAGTGGCAAACCATGCCGGGTCGCGAGATCGCGCAATGCCGCCCATGGCGCCGGGTGGCCGTTCGGGTTGCTCGCGACAATGCAACGAGTCCGCGCGGTGATGCGTGCTTCCGCCTTTTCCGGCACCAGCACGCCGGACCAGTAATCGATGTCGGCCAGCACCGGGGTCGCGCCCGCCAGAGCGATCGCGTGTGTTGTCTCCCGCCACGAAAACGGCGACGCGATCACTTCGTGGCCTGGTCCGACGCCAGACGCCTTCAGCGCCAGCAGCAGACCGATCGTTCCGCTGGCGACCGCGACCGCATGGCGCCGGCCAAGCCAGGCGGCGAACGCCGACTCGAAAGCGGCTACCGCGGGACCGCCTGACAGCATCGGCGTTTGCAGCACGTCGGTCACCGCGCGCAGTTCTGCCGTCGTGATGTCCGGGTCCGACAGGGTGATCCAGGGCGAGCTCATGTCGCGACCACGACAAGTCCGGTGGCACGCGTCGCGTCGGTTGTCAGCCGCCAGCAATGATCCGAGCCGTCCACGAGATAAAGCGAGACGCGGCCCACGGTCCGGAATGGCGTTTCAACATCGACGTCCGAGGCATCGCACCGGGTGACGGTCATCCCAGGAAAGCGCCGTCGAAGACTGGCGGCGGCCTGACCGGGGTCGGCGGTTTCCGTCAGCATCGTTTCGATCACCGTCAACTCGCCGGCGTTCAGAGGCATGAGCTAATCCCCCAGTTTGCGCGCTTCGACGGTGATCGGCAGCTTCGTGTCGGCCGCCAGGTCCGGCATCTGCAACCGCCAACCATTCGCCAGCGTAATCAACCCGCCCCATATCCCCGGATTCTCCTGGGCCACCACCGGCTCCTCCAGATCCTTCTTGGGCACATAGGCCGACAACTGGCCGTCGGCGTTCCGGCGCATCATGATTTTCATCAGGTTTGGCTTTCGGTTGTGGGAGGCATCGCGTCGATCTCATCTTCCAGGCAGCCAACGACACGGCTGTCACTGAATTCGACGAGGTAGACGGTGGTGTTGGTTTCAACATGCGCGCCCACCTGCACGACTTCGCCGCGATCGCCGCTGGCGACCAGCACCGCGCTTTCCGGTTGCCCCGGGTAGGATCCGTCATTGACCAGATCGACCACCGTCCAGACCGGCTGTCCCCATTGAAACTTCGGTTGTGCCGAATCGCTCATGCCGTGGCCTCATCCATATCGAGTTCCAGTTCTTCCGTGACATCCACCGGCTCAAGCTCCTTGCGCTTCATGCCGACACGGCTGCCGCTGGCGAGGAATTCCACGCCATAGATGTAGAATTGCTGAAGGAACGTTCCGATGCTGACAACGTACCCCTCTTCGCCCTTCTTCACGAGGATGTCGCCGATCTCGCGGCCCGCGTAAGTCCCGTCGTTGCGCACCGACCGCTTCGCCCGCACTTTCTCGCCGTAGTTGAAAAACGGCGGCGCGTTCAGTTCGACGACGTCGCTGTCACGGCTGATGTTTGTCATCGCATGGCCTCCATCCGGGCTTCCCCGCGGTGGGCCGCGATATCCCGCACCACCGGGTCGGGGTCGTCGATAAACCGCCCGAGCAGGGAGACGTCGATCCGGCTCGCGATCTCGTACCGGACCCGCCAGTGCGGTTCGTCGCGTGGCATCGCCAACAGCGCTGCCGGCAACCGCCGCACGACCTCCAGCCGCACAGCCGGATCTGGGTCATCCGCCAGCCGCATCAGCGGCCCGTCGCCAATTCGTTGCGCGAGCACGATGCGCACCTGCGCTTCCGAATCGTCGATCATCCGCGGCAGCAAAGCGGGCTCGCAGCGCCGCGCGACGACCAGCCTGACGTAGTAATCTGGGTCCTGAATCATCGATGCGAGATCGGCGGGTCGCAGCCTGGCGGCGACGCGAATGCGCACCTCGCGATGCGGATCGCCCCGCAGTCGGAGCAAATAACGGTACGGCAGCCGCAGCACGGCATTCCACCGCACCGTTTCCTCGGCATCGTGCAGCAACGCCGGAAGACGAAACACATCAGCCGACTTCGCGGCGATCGCGCGCACCTCGAAATGCGGATGCACCAGATAATCGTTCGCCAGCGCTTTGTTCCAGTCGAAGAACCGGTCGATCCGCCGAGCGTAACGGTCATGCACGCAAGCGCGCTTCAGCTTGCAACGTCCAGACTCCAGCATCGTCCGATGCGCACACGATTCGCACGACACCGGCTCACCACGCCAGTCGATGGCTTCGTCGATATCAGTCATCGTCGCGTCCTCGCGCCAGGACGTCGAGCAAAACGCTGGCGCCAACCTTGTCGGTCGGATCCAGCGCCAGCGTCTTCAACGCGGCGTCGTGTCCTTCCTCCAGATCGCCAAGCCGCAACTGCAAATAGGCGTACGCCTTCAGCGTGAACAAATAGAACCTGGGCAGCACCGAGTCATAGCTACCAAACTCGGCATCCTCGGGTTCGACGCGCCGCCAGTCCGGATCGAGCGCGTTGTCCCGCGCCGCCTTCAACAGGCAAAGCCGCGCGATCACCAACGCATCTTCCAGACGATGCTTATAGAAATAGTACCGATAAAAACCTATCAGCACCGCCGGATGGCCTGGCGCATGGGCTTTTGCTTCGAACAGGTAACGCTCCGCTTCCGCATCGCTCTGATACGCCAGGCCGGCCTGACGCAGCGCTACTTCGGCCAACGGCGGCAGATTTCGGCCGAGCAAGGCACCGGCCAGTGCCGCCGTGTCGAGCGGAGGAAAAATCGTCTCCGCACCATGCCCGGACGCCGGCGTCATCGCGTGCTATCCGCGACCGAATGTGTCGAGTGACACCAGAACGGTCGGCGAATGACCGCACGCGACCTGATTGGGATCGTTGAACACAAAGCCGGATTGCAGCGGCGTGTCGGAGAAGTCGATCGTCACGCCATCCAGCAGCAGGCGGCTCTCCGCCGGCAGGAACAGCGTCACGCCATTCACCGTGAACGCCTGCTCGCCCGGTGCCGGAGCAGACGCCACACTGAAGTCGGCGGCCAGGCCGGAGCAGCCGCCAGGGCTCACCTTAAGGCGAAATCCGGCGCCGGGCCCACCGTCGAAACGAAGCAAACGACGGATGAATTTCTCCGCCGCCGCGGTCATGGTCAGGTTCATTGTCTGCCCTCAGGCCCGCGGCTGGTAGCGCGGGAAATTGTTGTCAATGACGCAGGTATTGTCCACCGGACAAACCGCGACGCATTGCGGGATATCGAAATACCCGATGCACTCGGTGCATTTCTTCGGGTTGATGATGAACGTGCCATTCTTCTCGGAAATCGCGACGTTCGGACATTCCGCCTCGCACGCCGTGCACGATGTGCACTGCGAGGCGACGATCTTATAGGCCATGCTAACTCCTTTCGTGTGTGGTCATCCGGCGATGAACGCGCCCTGGCGAATGTCGGCGTCACCGCGCGTGACGTGCGCGATTTCGCCGGCCCGGATTCGGTTGAGATAGTCCTTGAACCAGGCGATCGCCGACTGCTCGATGAACTCGTGCGCGTATTGGTCGACCGGATCGATACCGGCCTTGCGCAAATCGTCCTTCGGGCAGCCGCCGATTTTCGCCACGAACACGGCGGCGCAGTCGTTGATCGCGCGGATCACGCCTTCAAGGCTGTCCTCGTCGCCGAAGCCGCCCTGACAATACAGATCGACCCGGCGGTGACCGACGAACTTCGCGCCACCGGTGCTGAGTTCGTAGACCTGGAATTCCTTCGCGTGGCCGAAATGTTCGTTTACCCGGCCGCCGCCTTTGGTCG
>JBEKGV010000108.1:0-8919 GCA_050012615.1 Acetobacteraceae bacterium
GCCCACGGTCGGGCCGGGCAGCACATAAATGCCACCGACCACCGATGCGAACACCATCTGCAACGAAACGCTGATGCCGCTGACCGTATCGGGCGAGATGAACATCTGATATTGGCAGTACATTCCACCGGCGAGCGCGGTCATCGCGGCGCTCAGCGCGGTGACTTTCAATTTCTCCGACGTCACGTTGACCCCGGCGGCTCCGGCGGCGTCTTCATCCTCGGCGATGGCTTCCAGCGCGTAGGCGATCATCGAATGATCGACTCCCCAGCGGATCCATAGGCCACAAGCCCACACGCCGAGAGCAATGAAATACCACGTGAGCTTGTCGGTGAACTGGAACGCCAGGATGCTGCTGCCGCCTGGCACGCGCTCCGGCGTATAGCCCAGAGAACCGCCGGTGATATCTCGGCTGGCGGTCGCGACCTGTAGGACAATGGCGCTGAGGGCCAACGTGACCAACGCGAAATAATGGCCGGTGATACGGAATCGGGAGCAAGGATAGGCGACCAGAAGGGCCAGCGCGACCGTGACGGCCATGCCGATGGGCATGCCCAGAAAGGGAGACAAGTGGAAGTAGTTCCATAGCAGAGCGACGCTGTAAGCGCCGACGCCCATGAAGCCGCCATGGCCAAGAGATACAAGTCCGAAACGGCCCATGACCGACCAGGACGTGTAGGCGAAGGACCAGATCAGCACCACGACCATCAGGTGCATCGGGTACGGTGCGTTATACACGAACGGCAGTGCGATCAGTGCCGCGCCCACGACCCAGGGAAGCGCACGGTTCAATCGCGGCGAGAGCACGCCGGCCATTGGCCGTTCGGATAGCGCTGCCGTCATGAGCGCCGGGCCAGCAGGCCGCGCGGCCGGATGAACATCATGACGATGAAGAACACGAACGCGAACACATAGCCCCATTCGAGGTCCATGTACAAGCCACTGATGGAGATGATTTCGGCGAAGACGAACGCCGCGACGAAGCCTCCAATCATGTTGCCGAGGCCGCCCAATACGCAGATCATGAAAGTGATCGGCCCGAAGGTCAGGCCAATGAACGGTTGCACGTCGTATTGGAGCACCAACAGGCAGGAAGCGAGGCCGGCGAGACCTCCGCCGATCGCCGATGTAACGACGTAGATCCGCTTCGTGTCGACACCCATCAGCGGCATGATCTGGCGGTCCTGCGCGATGGCGCGGATCGCGGTGCCGGTATAAGTCCGCGACAGAAACAAATACACGGCGACCATTCCGGCGAGCGCGGTGCCGAACGCCAGCAGCCGTGCGTAGCTGATATACATGCCGGATACTTCGATCACCGGCATACGGATGCCGAGATTGCGGAAGTCGATGCCGAACATCACTGTCGCCAGCGCCTGCAAAAACGCCAGCACGCCGCCGGTGGCGAGCAATTGATTGATCGGAGCGGCGTTCAGCAACGGCGCGATCACGATGACGTGAAGCAAGACGCCTAAAACGGCCACCAGCGCGACGGTAAGCACAGCAGCGACGAGAAATGGAAAGTGGTACACGGACACCATGTAGAACATGCCGTACATGCCCATCATGATCAGCTCAGCGTAACAGATCCACACGACGTCGATGACGCCGAAAATGAGGTTAAGGCCCAAAGCCAGCAACCCCAGTACGCCGCCAAGAAGAATGCCGTTGATCGCTGCTTCGAGCAGGTAGATGTCAATCATTTGGCAACGGCCGCCCTGGGTTCGCCGCCATCCCGGCTTGCACCGTCATTCCGGCCTTCACCGTCATCCCCGGGCTTGACCCGGGGATCAATCGCGGCACCGTGCCTGGAGAGATCCCCGGGTCAAGCCCGGGGATGACGATAAGAGCCGGGATGACGATAAGAGCCGGGATGACGATAAGAGCCGGGATGACGGTAAGAGCCGGGATGACGGTGAAGGGAGCCATGACGCCGGTCATCGCCGATCCCGCGATCGAGGTGAAGGATGGGCCATGACGGTTGATCAGTTCATACCCCAAGATACGCCTCCCTGATCGTCGAGCTTTCCAACAGCTCCGCCGAACTGCCCGTGGCGCGGATCGTTCCGGCCTCCAGCAAATAGGCACGGTCCACGACACGCAGCACCTGGCGGACATTTTGTTCCACGATCAGCACGGTCAGTCCGCTGGCGCGTATCCGTTGTACCAATGCGAATACCTGTTGCACCACGACAGGCGCGAGGCCGGCGGACGGTTCGTCCAGCAGCAGCAACCGTGGCTCCGACATCAGCGCGCGGCCGATCGCGCACATTTGCTGCTCGCCGCCGGACATGGTGCCGGCGAACTGCGCCCGGCGTTCCTTCAATCTCGGAAACAGATCGTAGACAAAGTCGAGCCGCTGGCGAAAGTTCGCGCGGGCGGTGCGGATGAACGCGCCCATGCGCAGATTGTCCTCGACCGTCATACGCGCGAACAAGCGGCGGTTCTCCGGCACGTGCGCGATCCCCAGTTCGAGGATCCGGTGCGCCGGCGTCTTCAGTAAATCCACTTCCTCCATCTCGATCTCGCCCGCTGTCGGACGGATCAGGCCGGAAATCACGCGCATCAATGTTGTTTTGCCCGCGCCGTTGGGACCGATGACGCCGATCGCTTCGCCGGCGTTCACCTCCAGCGACACGCCAAACAGGGCCTGGAACGTTCCATAGCCGGCATCGATGTTCCGGAGCGTCAGCATCACGCACGTACCGATGTCATGTCAGTGCCGCTCCGCGGCGGCGGCCTGCACCGCGTCGGCATCTGTTCCGAGATAAACCTCGATGACGCGGGGATCGGCCGAGACTTCGGACGGCAGGCCCTCGGCGATCAATTCACCATGGTCCAGCACCATGACCCGATCGACGACGCGCATCAGCACGCCCATGATGTGTTCGACCCAGATGATCGTGATGCCCAGTTCGGCGCGGATACGGCGGAGCATGTCGGCGGCCTGATCCATTTCGGTCTCGTCCAGACCGCCGAGACTTTCGTCGGCCAGCAACAGTTTCGGTTGCGTGGCGAGCGCCTTGGCCAGTTCCAGCTTCTTCAGGCCGGCAGCGCCAAGTCCCCCAATTCCGGCTCGGCGGTCGGTTGGCAGGCCGACCATCGTCAGCGCCCGTTCGGCGGCCTCGAAAGCCTTGGCACGCGAGGGCCGGCCTTGGCCGTAGTAACCCGCCAACGCGACGTTCTCGAACAAACTCAGGCGTTTGAAAGGGCGAGGGATCTGGAACGTCCGGCCGATGCCCTGGTTGATGATTCGATACGGTGGCAGTCCGCCGATTTCGTGGCCGAGGAACCGGATCGATCCGCCGGTTGGTGCCAGCGTGCCGGACAGCAGATTGAAGATCGTGCTTTTACCGGAACCGTTCGGACCGATCAGGCCGAGGATCTCGCCCTGACCGACACTGAAGGAAACAGTCGATACGGCGGTAAATCCGCCGAATCGCTTGATCAGCCCGGAGACTTCCAGCACGGACGAACGATCAGTTCGCGGCGTAAGGCGAGGAAGCAGGCAGCTTCAGAACGGGCTCGCGCTGTTGCAACGCCTTGGGCCACACCACGTAGCTTTTGTCGTCGATATATTGCACGATCACCGGATAGGCGCGCGTGTTCTGGCCGGCCATATCGCCGCTCTCAGGCTCGAACTTCACGCCAAAGCCCAGCATGGTGCCGCCGTCGGGAATGTCGACGTCGAGGGCGGCTTTGCGTAACGCTTCGGCGTCAATCCCGCCATACACCTTGATTGCCCGAGGCAGCACCTTGGTGAAGAATAACCAGGTGTTGGATGCCGCCATTCCAACATGCGCCGACTTCAACACCGTGTCCGGCCTCGCCTTCATGTAGGCATCGCCAACCATTTGCACGATGGGCCGCAGGTCAGGCTCAATCGCTTCAGGCTTAACCTCCCAGATCGAGATCGGATCGACGTCCATGAAGTAATTGACGTCCGTGCCGGATGTCGCTTTCAGTTTGTTGTAGTCGGTGTAACCCGCGCCATGGCCGATCAATGCCTTGAAGTGCAACCCGCCCTCACGCGCCTGACGCAGGAACAAGCTGATATCCGGGTTATAGCCGGTGTGCAGAATGACATCCGGACGCGCGCGCTTCAGTTTCGTCACGAGCGACGACAGATCCGGCGACGTGACAGAATAGCCTTCGTTCAAAACGATCTGCAGGCCGCCTTTCTCCGCGCCCTCGGCATTGCCATGGGCTACATCGGTGCCATAAGCGCCGTCTTCATGAATGATCGCGACCTTGAGGTCCTTTGGGTCCTCACCGAACATTTGCTTGGAATAGTAAGTCAGCATTTCGGTCGAAGCCAGGCCCCATTGCGTTCCGTATGGCTGCGGGCGGAAGACATATTTCAAGTGCCGGTCTTTCAGCACCGGGGCGGCGATACAGGTGGTGATCCACATGAATTTCTTGAACTGCTCGACCCGGGCCGCGGTCGGAACGCACTCGGCGGACGCATAGAAACCGAGCAGCATGTCCACCTTTTCCTGCTCGATCAGGCGGACCGCTTCGTTGATCGCGACATCCGGCTTGCTCTGCGCGTCGGCATAGACCGGATCGATCTTGTAACCTTCGACGCCGCCGTGCGCGTTGATGTAATCGATGATGATCTTGGCGCCGAGGTAATGCAGATCCGACCCGCCACCCGCGAACGGGCCGGTCAGGTCATAGACGACCCCGATCTTGATCGTTTTCTCCTGCGCCACGGCCGTCACGGCGAACGCCGCGACTAGCCCCAACGCGATCAGCAACCGGCCAAACCCGCGCCTTCCTACTGTTTGCATCCCTGTTTTCCCTCGTTATACCCCGATTTGATCGGGTTGCATGACAGTTATGCGCACTGCGACAGGGCTGGCAAGGCCCCACCGGCGTGGTATGCGACCAAAAACCCGCGCATGGAGGACACCCACGTGAAATTCGGCATTGCCATTCCGACGGCTTCCGACTCGTGGCGGCTGGTTCGCCGTGCCGAGGAACTCGGCTTTCATCATGCCTGGTTCTACGACACGCAGTTGTTGAGCGCGGATTGCTTCGTCGCGATGGCGGCGTGCGCGATGAAGACGACACGCATCCGGTTGGGGACCGGCGTGTTGATCCCGTCCAACCGTATCGCCGCCGTCACGGCGAACGCCTTCGCGTCGTTGAACAAGCTCGCCCCGGGACGTATCGATTTCGGGATCAGCACGGGATTTACCGGCCGCCGCACCATGGGCCTCGGCGCGGTGAAGTTGTCCGACATGGAGGAGTATATTCGTGTCGTGCAAGGCTTATGGCGCCGCGAAACAGTTGAAGCGGAGGTCGAGGGCAAACAGCGGCTGATTCGTTTCCTCAATCCTGACCTCGGATTAATCAATCTTGACGATTCGATGCCGCTTTACATCGCGGCTTCGGGGCCCAGGGCAAGAGAGTTGACGGCGAAGTTGGTGGCGGGGTGGATCGATGGTGCCGCCTCGGTCGCGCACGCATCCGCCAATTTGGATTTGATGCGTGCGGCGTGGACTCAGGCCGGGCGCCCCCCAGCTTCTTTGAACGCTGTCGCCTGGGCGGGAGGCGCGGTACTGGAGCCTGGAGAACCGGCCGACAGTCCGCGCGCGATCGCTCAGGCGGGACCGCGGGCAGCGATGATGTTCCATCGGGCGGCGGATCAGGCTCTGAGCGGATTGCCCAACACCACGCCGCTACCGGCTCAGTTCCAGGATGCGGCGGCGAAATATGTGGAGATGGCGCGGGCGTATGGGCCTCAGGGTGCACACTACCTGTCCAACCATCGCGGCCATCTGATGTTCGTTCGCCCAGACGAACGTCCATTCCTGACGGCGGAACTGATCCGTCATGCGACGTGGACCGCGACCGCGCCGGAATTGATCGAGCGGATCGCCGCCGTCGAGGCTGCCGGGTTCAATCAGATCGTATTCTCGATTTTGCCCGGGCAGGAGCATGCGGTCGAGGATTGGGGGCGGATACGGGCAGCGTTTGTTTGACCTGCACGCTCAGGGTTTCGTGGGGCGGCGGGAGGTGTGGCGAACGCGTAGAATCAGAACCGTGTCGCCCGAGATACGGTAACGAACGAGATAAGAATGGGAAGTGACCAATTCCCGCATATTGGTTCCTGGGACGGGGCGGCCTCGATGCGGAAAATGCTTCAGGCCATCACCGTCCGCGCGCAAGGCCGTCGCGACCCGTACCGCCGCTTTTGGATTGAAATCAGCGAGATAATCGTATGCGCGGTCGGTGTCGTTCAGGGCCGCCCGGGTCCAAATAACCCGCACCGGTCAGGCGCGAGGCGGGGGCTCTCTTATGCCGAGGGCCAGTTTCGTGAGCCATTCACGAACCCGTTCATGTGGCACGACGCGTCCAGCAGCGACGTCCGCTTCCGCTTCGGCATCCAAACGCGCCGCCAGGGCTTCATCCTCGGGTTCGAAATCGAAATCGGACTCAATTTCAGGGTCGTCCATGAAAGCTCTCCTTCACCCGCCAATGCATAGCATGTTTCCGGCCCGCCAACAGCAAAACAAACGTCAGACTGTCGTCAAACGCGCTGCCCGCCAATTTGACCCCCATCCCACCCGCCCGCTAAACCCTCCCCACCAAAACATCGGAGGAAACGCACATGGCTCGTGCGGTCGGCCGCCTGCTTGTCGACAGTCTGGAAGCGCATGACATCGACCTGATCTACTGCGTTCCCGGCGAGAGCTATCTCGGCTTCACCAACGCCCTCGTCGACAACAACCGCATGCGCCTGATCGTTTGCCGCCACGAAGGCGGCGCCGCGTTCATGGCGGCGGCGGACGGAAGGATGCGCGGCGGCCGGGCCGGCGTCTGCGTCGTCTCCCGCGGCCCCGGCCTGTCCAACGCCATGATCGGTCTGCACACGGCGTATCATGACGCCACGCCTCTGGTCGTGCTGATCGGCCAGGTCGAACGGTTTGAAGCCGGCCGCATGGCGTTGCAGGAGCAAAACTATTCCCGCCTGCTGTCCGACATCACCAAACTGGTGATCGAAGTCAACGAACCGCAACAGGCTTCCGAGGCGATCGCTCGTGCCTTCCACATCGCGGAAAGCGGCACCCCCGGCCCGGTGGCCGTTATCGTCCCCGAAGACGTGTTCGACGCCGAAACCGACGCGCCGGTCGCGAAACCTCGCCCGGCCGCTCAGGCTGGACCGTTGCCGGATGACATCGACCGTCTCGCCGCCATGCTGGCACAATCCGAACGCCCACTGATCTGGGCTGGCCCCGCCCTGCGTCCCGCCGAGGTCGCCGATCTGACCAAACTCGCGGAGCAATGGGTGCTGCCGGTGATGCCCACCCACCGCCGGCCGCATCTCTTCGACGCGGGACATCCCAACTACGGCGGCTACATGGCGACCCGAGTGCACGCCGACACGCTGGCCGAAATGAAGAAATCCGATCTGCTGATCGCTTTGGGCGAGCGTATCACCGGTTCGATCTCGCAAGGATTTACCTTCCCGGCCGCGCCGGACCCGCAACTGCCTCTGGTCCACGTCTGGCCGGACGCGAACGAGGTCGGCCGCGTCTGGCGTCCCGACCTGGGCATGGCCTGCGAACCCGCCGCCGTTGTGCGTGCCTTGCTGGCCCGCGGAGCACCCGCCGGCGCCTCGAAGCGCCAGGCCTGGGTCAACAACCTTCACGCCGTCCACAAACGGGTCACCAGGCCGGAATGGCAGCCCACCCCTGACGGCGTCAATTTCTCCGCGGTCATCGCCGAGATCAACAAACACCTGACGGATGACGCGACGGTGACCTCGGACGCCGGCAATTTCGCGACATTCGTGCATCGGTATTTGCTGATGAAACCCGGCCAGATGTTCCTGGCCTCTGTCGTGGGCGCGATGGGAGCGGGGATGCCGATGGCCGTCGCGGCGTGTCTGCGCCGGCCCGGTACACAAGTGATCGCCTTCGCCGGCGACGGCGGAGCGTTGATGACCGGCAACGAACTGGCGACCGCCCGGCAATACGGCGTCAATCCGGTGTTCATCGTGTCGGACAACAATTGTTACGGCACGATCACGCAGCATCACGACATGCGCTATCCGGGCCGGCCCTATCAGGCGGCGACACAACTGACCAATCCGGACTTCGCCATCTGGGCTACCGCGTTCGGTGCGAAAGGCCTGACTATCCATCAGGAGTCCGACATCTCCGGTGTCATCACCGAGGCCTTGTCCACCAGGGACCAGCCGGTCGTCGTGCACGTGCACACCTCGCTCGAGCAAATCAGCGCCTGGCGGCGGCGGAGCACGTGACGGCACAGTCACAAACCACGATCGCATCGATCCCGGTTCGGCGCGCGGCGCCGATGCCGTGGCCGCTGCTGGCGACGGGCGCGCTGGCGATGTTCGCCGCTTCCGCCAGCGGCACGACGCGCGCGCCGTTTTTGCTGGACATGGCGAGGGATTTGTCCACCAGCATGCCGCTCGTCGCCGACCTCGCCGCCGCGACTTCCGTCTCCTGGGCCATTGCCGGGATGCTGGCCGGCGCATGGTCCGACCGGTGGGGACGGAGGCCGTTTCTGCTAATTGGGCCTGTGGCGCTTTGTTTCGCTCTGGTGGGCGTCGCCACCGCGCCAAATTTTCTGATGGTCACGCTCTGGTCCGTCGTCGCGGGAGGCTGCAGCGGCATGTTCACCGGCGTGATCTTCGCGGAAATCTCTTCCCGTGTCTCCGACGGCCAGCAAGGCCGCGCTCTGGGCTGGGTCATGAGCGGCCAGTCCCTGACATTGCTTTTAGGGGTGCCGTTGGCTGCGTTCGTCGGCTCTATGATCGGTTGGCGCGGGGTCAGTCTGTGCCTCGGCGCCTTGGCGGCGGCCTCGGCGATCGGTCTGATGGTGACCACGCGTGCCCGGCCAGGCATCCCACAAGTGGCGGCGATAAAGCCGCCCTCGACACGC
>JBEKGV010000109.1:0-8863 GCA_050012615.1 Acetobacteraceae bacterium
TCGCGCTGGTGATGGGCCTGATTGTCGCGGTGCTGCAGGCCGTCACGCAAATCAACGAGGCGACACTTGTTTTCATCCCGAAACTGCTTGGAATAGGCGCGACGCTTTTGCTGTTGGGCGTATCGATGTTCGGTTCGCTTGAGGATTTTACCCGCTTCCTGATCGACCGTATGGTCGCCGCCGGCGGAT
Organism: Acetobacteraceae bacterium; assembly: GCA_050012615.1. Lineage (GTDB taxonomy): Bacteria > Pseudomonadota > Alphaproteobacteria > Acetobacterales > Acetobacteraceae > Rhodopila. The sequence continues at coordinate 190 of JBEKGV010000109.1, forward strand.
CGTGACGGGTTTCGCCGGTCTCTCCGGGGACCTGATCCTCGACCACGCTTTCAGCCTGGTACTAATTCTGGCCCGGATCGGAGCCACGTTCGCTTTGCTGCCTGGTCTCGGCGAGTCCACCATTCCGGCCGTCGTAAAAGCTGGCATGGTTCTCACCCTCACGATCCTCTTGCTGCCTGTTATCGAGCCGCTTTTGCCGCCGCGACCCGAAAGCGAAGTCGTTCTGGGACTGCTGGTCCTGACCGAACTGGCCAACGGACTCTGGTTCGGCTGGCTGGCGCGGATTTTGACCACCAGTTTGCCCCTCGCCGGTCAGTACATCGCCGATTTCGCAGGTCTCGCGAATGTCTTGCAGCCGTCGCCGGACCTCGGCGCACAGACCACGATTATTTCACGCCTGTATGACGTCGCGGTGCCGGCGTTGATCCTCTCCACCGGGCTTTACCGGATGCTGATTTCCGCCTTGGTCGGATTTTATCGAATTATTCCGCCCGGTTCGCTGGCCTGGGTCCCCGACAGCGCGGCCACGACCGTCCCGGTCGTGGCGGAAAGTTTCAACCTGGCGCTGCGGTTGGCCGCCCCTTTCATCCTGGCGGCGATCGCCTGGCACGTCGCGATCGGCCTCATCGCGCGCCTCGTGCCGCGCCTGCAGATTTTCTTCGTGGCGCTGCCGGGACAGATCGGGCTGGGATTGCTGCTCCTGGCCGCCATCGCCGCACCCATGGTGGGCGCCTGGATGGAGGCGATGCGCACTGACCTCGGCATGCTGCCAGGCTCAGGTTGACCTGAATGTCCGGCCAGACGGGAGACCAACAGGACCGCACCGAAGCCCCGACCGCGCGGCGCCTGCAAAAAGCCCAGGAGGAAGGGGAAGTACCGGTCTCGCGTGAGGCGGTGCTGTGGGCGGGCCTTGCGGCGGTGTCGTTGACCTTCTTGCTGACGGACCAGGGGACCGGTCTCAATTTAGCCCGCTCGCTCTCGCTGATCCTGGGTCAACCCGGACTGCGGGTGTCGGAACCGATAGCGCTGTATCACGAGATCGCCGTCACCTATCTCTCCGCCATATCGCCGTTCGCCGCGCCGGTCGCGGTGGCCGCCGTGGCCGCCACCCTCGCGCAGACTCGGTTCGCCCTGCGATCGCGCGCGCTGCATGCCGACTTCGGGCGATTGTCGCCACGTACCGGGTTCAAGCGAATGTTTGGTTCCCAGAGCCTGGTGGAACTCGCGAAGTCGCTGGCCAAACTGCTGATCGTGGGTGGTGCGATCGTCCAGGTGCTGCTGTGGGAGTTACCGGGCCTCGAGGTCCTGCCGTACGCACCGCTGGTTCTGCTGCCGGGGATTTTGACGTCCACCGTGGTTCGGCTGCTGCTCGCGGTCGTATTGGCGCAGACAGTGATCGCTGCTGTCGACATATTCTGGCTGTGGCGTCAGCACTTGCGTCAATTGCGTATGAGCCGCTCCGACGTCAAAGACGAGACGAAGGAGACCGACGGCGACCCGGCAATTAAAATGCGCATCCGGCGCATCCGCATGCGCCGGGCGCGGCAACGCATGCTCGCCGCTGTGCGGACAGCGACGGTCGTCGTGACAAATCCCACGCATTACGCGGTCGCCCTGACCTATGATAGTAAGAAGAGCAGTGTACCGAAGCTGGTCGCCAAAGGCGTCGACACGTTAGCTGCCCGGATCAGAGATACCGCACGTGAAAACGGGGTACCGGTCGTGGTCAATCCGCCGCTCGCGCGCACGTTGCATGAACTGCCTCTCGATTCCGCTATCCCGGCGGAGTTGTACAAGGTCGTTGCCGAACTGATCGCCTACGTCTGGCGTATCAGCGGGCGTCGGCGATCATGAGGCCGCCGCCCCCCGCCGAGGCAACGAGCGACCACCACGCTCGCGAGGTGGCGCATGACTTCCACAATCTTCTCACCGCCATCATTGGCGCGGCTGACGCGGTGCTCAGGCGGTCCGAACTTGACCTGGAAAGCCGGGTCGATGTCGCGAATATGCGCGAAGGCGCACTCAGAGGAGCCGCACTGATCCAGCATCTTCAGCCCGGAGGCAATTACCCGCGGGCCGTCCAGGAGCTTATTTTCGTAAACGAAACAATCCGTTCGACGTCACGGCTACTTGTCGATCATCGCCCCGGAGCGAACATCGCCCTGATTCTGGACCTGAAGGAACCTGATGGTCAGGTGCGCGCCGAGCCGTCGCAATTAGACCGGGCGCTGCTGAACCTGATCGCCAACGCCCGCCATGCGATGCCCGCCGGCGGAGCGGTGACGTTAGGGACCGAATGTCGTACGCTCAGGGCAGCAGACCAGCGCATACCCGACCTGATCCCCACCGGCGATTACGTCGTAATCACTGTCTCGGATACGGGCACCGGAATCCTCCATGATGAAGTGTCGGAGATTTTTGATCCTGGCTTCAGCTCGCGACGCGATTCCGGCGGTTCCGGACTGGGCTTGTCGTCAATCCGAGCGGTCGTAGGCCAGTGCGGTGGTTTTCTCGCCGTTGACAGCATAAAAGGACACGGCACGCGCTTCGAGATTTATCTTCCGCGTGAACATGGTGACGCGAAACCGCGGAGTGCTCCAGAACCGCTCCCTTCTTCCGCTGGACATACGGTCCTGGTGGTCGATGACGATCAGCTCGTGCGCCAGATTGTCGAGCGGGCGATGCGGCGCGCGGGTTGGATCGTCCTGTGCACGGACTCGGGGGAGTTCGCGCTGAGAGCATTGCGGGAATCCAAATGCGACCTGATGATTTCGGACGTGAAAATGTACGGCATGGACGGGTTGGCGCTGGCGCGGCTGGCACTGGCAGCGCAACCTGAACTCGCGATCATTCTGACCTCGGGATATGAGCTCACCGCGTTGGACGCCGCGTTCGGGAGCGCGAATGTCACGTTCCTTTCAAAACCGTATGGACAGATGGATTTGCTCGCCGCGGTCGCACGCAGCTGCTCGGTGCCAACCACACCAGCAGAATGACCGGCTTCCGGCACATGAACGGCCCTACGACTCCAGCGTCAGCGCCAACTGCCGGTGCGCCGCGGCGCCTGGGTCGCTGAGATTGGACAGCGTGACCCCGAGCAGCCGCACGCCCTGAGGCGGTGGAAACAGCGGCCGCAGCAATTCGAAGCCGAGCTCCTCCATGACAGCCTGACTGGCGATCCCGTCAGCCAGAGAGCGGCTTCGGGTAATCTGTTGAAAGTCCGCATATTTGACTTTGACCGTCACGGTGCGCGCCACAAGGCCGGACCTGAGGCATGATGTCCAGATACTCGCGAACAACGGTGCGAGCGCCGATTTCGCCTCGCTCCACGCCACCAGATCGCGCACGAACGTTGTCTCGGACCCAATGGACTTGCGTTGCCGATCCGCGACCACGGGCCGGTCGTCCTCCCCCCGCGCGGCGGCATAATAGTAGTCGCCGGCCTTGCCGAACCGGGACGTCAGAAATTCCCGGGTTTGCCGGCGCAAATCGGCCCCGATATAAATGCCCAGCTCATTCATCTTCGCCGCCGTCGCTGGTCCGACGCCATGGAACTTCTCCACGGTAAGCGTTGCCACAAAGGCTGCCCCCATCCGTGGAGTGATGACAAAAAGTCCATCAGGCTTGCGGTGATCGGACGCCAGCTTGGCGAGGAATTTGTTGTATGAGACCCCAGCCGAGGCAGTCAGGCCTGTCTCCTCGCGGATGCGCAGCTTGATCTCTCGCGCGATGGCGGTGGCCGAACCCAGGTCGATCAGGGGTGCCGTGACATCGAGGTGGGCCTCGTCCAGCGACAGCGGTTGAACAAGCGGTGTGTAGCGTTCGAAAATGGCATGGATCTGCCGGGACACGGCCCGATACACGTCGAAGCGCGGCGGGACGAACACGAGATCCGGGCATTTACGGCGAGCCGTGACCGACGCCATCGCCGAATGGACGCCGAACTTACGCGCCTCATAACTCGCCGCCGCGACCACACCCCGCTCACGGGCATTGCCGACCGCCAATGGAACGCCTTGCAGTTCAGGGTTATCGCGCTGTTCGACCGACGCGTAGAAGGCGTCCATATCGATATGAATAATGCGGCGAAGGCCAGGAGCATGGCCGGGTTCGGAAGGCATGGCGGCCGCAGAATAGCAGACGGCGGCGAGTCGCCGCTACGTTCGCCAACGACCCGAAACGGAGGGAGGCGCGAAAGCGATCGGCCTGCGATCGAACAGGCCACGGATCGCCAGAATGTCATGCGAACTTCATGATGCATTCGGTTCGAATGATCGGCACATGACATCCTCGCAAGGCGGATGGTCTGGTTTCGTGAGAAATCCGTAATGTCATCTTGACGATTATCAACCGCCACCAAAGCTAAAGCCTGGCTGTTCCCGGGATCCCTCATGGCAGATACGCGAAGAGCGGGACGCGCGCATTTAAATAATTGGTTGCCTCAGCGCGCTTTTCGTGAGTGTCTTAAGAGCAGATCGAGAGCAGTCGCAGTCGGGAAAAGTTGTGTTCACCGATAATGACTGAATGTAACACTTTATCTCAACTATTTCCGTTCCGTCGTTTTGCCGACGTTATTTCGTCTTGGATTGTCAACTACCACGGAAGGAAAGCGAAGCATGGATACCATCGAAACACTTCGTACTTTTGTCAGAGTTGTCGAAACCGGCTCATTGTCGGCGGTAGCCCGAGAGATGAATGCAAGCCAATCGACCGTTAGCCGTCAAATCACCCAGCTCGAGGAGCATTTTGGCGTCAGGCTTTTCCACCGGACAACCCGCCATTTGAGTCTGACCGAAGACGGGCAGAGTTTGCACGATCACGCCCAAACGGTGCTTGAGACGGTGGAGGGAATGGAAGCCGCCCTCACTCAGAACAAATCATCGCCGGCCGGGCATGTGCGCGTGGCGACTCCGGTTTCTCTGGGCCTTGTCCTGATGAGCCGTCTGCCGATCCTGATGGCACGTTATCCCGCTCTGTCGGTCGAATTGATCATGGAAGACCATCCTGGCGACATGATCGAGGAGCGGCTCGATCTCGCGATCCGCAGCGGCGAAGTCACCAACATGTCGTTGATCAAGCGCAGCCTGGGCACGGTTGTTCGGGTTGCCGTGGCGGCACCGGAGTATCTGGAGCCGCGCGGCTATCCGCGGCATCCCGGCGACCTCGCCCAGCACGACTGCATAGTCCATCGAGCAACGCCTGGCGTCTCTGAGTGGCGACTGATCGGTCCGGCTGGCCCGGTCACGATCAGTGTCCAGGGGAAAATGAGCACCAACAACCATGAGGCGGTGCGCGCGGCCGCTGTCGGCGGCCTGGGGATTAGTCTGTTGCCGGAATATTTAATCGTCGATGACGTTCAGGCTGGCAGGTTGCGTCGTGTTCTGCCGGAGTACACGTCGGAGACGCTGCCAGCTTATCTGGTTTACCCGTCTCGCCGTCACTTACCCAGCAGGACCCGCGCGGTGATCGATTTCCTGATTGACGAGGTGCACCAGCTTCGTTCCCGTCGGAATGGCGGGACGGCGCTCGCTGACACACTCCTTGATCCGACGATTCTTCCGCCAGCGATCACTTCCGGAAGAGGTGGAATTGTTCCGTTCGCAGGTGTGATCCGTCATGGCCGGGCTTGAACCGGCCATCCGGCGAGGCACGTCCGGCGATTGATGGCCGGGTCAAGCCCTACTCTACGTTTCCGTGGGGCGCGAACGAAGAACCTTCAACCCCGCGCGGTGCGTTTTATCTTCAAGCCGCCGCTTCCTGGCTGCGCGCGTCGGCTTCGTCGGCCGGCGCACGGGACCGGGTGGCGCCGCTGCCTTTCGAAGCAGCACCAGCAAACGCTCCATGGCATCCTCGCGGTTCCTCTCCCGTGTCCGGTGCCGTTGCGCTGAGATAACAAGTACGCCCTCTTTAGTCAGACGGCGTCCGGCCAGCTTTTCGAGACGCTCTCTCACGCCATCCGGCAAATTGACGGAATGCCGCACATCGAACCGGAGCTGCACGGCTGTCTCGACTTTATTGACGTTTTGTCCGCCCGCGCCGGACGCGCGCAGAAAATCTTCGTGCAGTTCGGCATCCTCGATTGAAATGGTCCGCGTGACAGGGATTCGCATGCGATAGCAGCCGTCACCAAAATCCAGCGAACGAAGCCGGAGTCGCGATCACCAGCCGCGAACGCCGCCAGGACGCCGCACATCGGCGCCGCCTTCCAGCATCCCGGTCTCCTCGTTTTTTACCACCGCGCAGACGCAGCCGGCTTTCCACTCCCACTCTCGCCACCAGTTCACGTCATGGCCGAGACGGCCCAACGCCTCGGCGGTGTCGTCGGTGAACCGCCGCTCGAGGCTCATGCGCCGCGGCGAGTAGGTGTGCGGATCCGACGATCCAGGAAAACTCGAGGAGGCGAAGCGCGGCTGTTCGATCGCCTCCTGCGGTGTCATGTCGAACACCGCCATGTTGAGGAACACCTGCAGCATCGCCTGCGGCTGCACATCGTTGCCTGGCGTGCCGAACGGCATCGTCCATTTGCCGTCGCGACGGGCGATTGCTGGGCTCGGCGTCAATCGCGGCCGTTTGCCGGGAGCCAGACAGGCGGGATGCGCCGGGTCGGTCCAGGACTGCATGCCGCGCGACGACGGCGCGATCCCCGTCCCCGGAATAACCGGCGTATTCAACGCCCCATCACTGGGCGTCGCGGAGAACGCGTTGCCGTGCCGATCGATAACACACACGAAGGACGTATCAGGATCGGGCTCGGCGTATTCTTTGTCAGCCCTGGCCCCGGGAAGCTCGCGCTCCGCGAGACCGAGCTCCCTCGGTGTCCCCGCGGGCGGCATTTCCGGCCACGCCCGTGACGGGTCGATCCGAGCCCGCCGTCCGGACGTGTACGCATCGCTCAGCAGCGCGTCGATCGGCACGTCGACGAATTTCGGATCACCGTAATAAGCGTGCCGATCGGCGAAGGCGAGCTTCAGCGCCTCCACCAAAGTGTGGATATAGGAGGGAGTGTTGTGGCCCAGTGAGCGCAGATCGATGCCGTCGAGGATCCGCAGCGTCTGCAGCAAGACGGGACCTTGGCACCAGGGCCGGCAGCCGTGGACGGTGATGTCGCCGAAACGGACGGCGAGCGGCGTTTCAATATCGACATGGAATTCCGCGAGGTCGTCCTCGCGTATCCAGCCGTCGTTTTCCTTATGGTAGGCGACTATTTTCCGCGCGATATCGCCGCGATAGAACGCATCCCGCGCGGCGTTCAATCCGGCGATCCGATCGCCTCGGCCCGACTTCTCCTGGTCCGCCATGAACTGGATCGAGTTCGCGAGGTCGGTCTGGAAAAACCGCTGGCCGGCGACCGGCGGGCGACCGTCCGGCAAATAGATCGCCGCGTTCTGCGGCCATTGGCTGATCGAGGCGACGCTCTCGCCAATGATCTCGGCGGAAATCGATTGCACGCCGAAGCCGTCACGACCAAAGCGGATCGCCGCGGCGGCGGCCTCGCCGAAACTCATCGTGCCGTAACGCGCCAGCGCGGTAATCCAGGAGTCCGGCGCCGCCGGGATCACGCAACGCTTGATGTTGGACAGGATCCGGCCGCCCTGATGCTCGCGGAACCATGCGGCCGATGCCAGTTTCGGCCATGGCCCCAGGCCGCTGATCGACACGGTCTCGCCGGTTTCCGCGAGGCGGATCATGATTGGCGCGACACCGCCGAAATGCACGTATTCGCATTGCAGGACGCCGAGGGCGATGCCGGCCGCGACACCTGCGTCGACCGCGTTGCCGCCCGCTTCGAGGATCTCGAACCCCGTTTGCGCCGCGAGGTAGTTCGCCGACGCCACCATGTGCCGCGTGCCGAAGATGCGCGGATGATGTGTGGGCATGCGATGCCGGTCGGCCATCAGGGGTGCTCCTGTCATATCGCGTCGGCGACGCCGGACAGTATCACCGCTCCTGATCACGTCCACCGGCCTCTCGCCGCGGGTCAACCACAGATTCATCCAACGACCGGGCTGAGCGGACGCTCGCGATGCGCGCGCAGCCACGCTTCGTTTTCCTTCAGCGCCATGGTACCAAGCCGCAGCACCAGCTCACGACATTTGTCCTCGTCATTGGGCATGCCGGTGACAGGATCGGTCTCGGCCGTAAGTATCCGCTCAGCCCTCTCGAATTTGTCCAAGGCGTCGCGGTAAGCCAGCGCCTCAGCCCCCCATCCGAGCTTTTCGAGGAGGAACCGGCCGGCACCGGCGATCGCCGTGAGTACGACGAAAAGGAATACGGTCAAGGATCTGGCCTCGTGGATCGGATCGAGGCTTTCCGCGCCAGACGGGAGTGAATGAACCCGGTTCAGCACCCAAACGGTCCGCTCCCCCAGACCCAGACACGCGGCCCCGAGGCAACAAGCGGCGAAAAAGCTAAACAGAGCGGTCAGCGCCCGCTCTGCATCATGCGAACTCATCGGACGAATCAGAACGCGCAGCCAAATCGCGGCCAGCGCGGCGCTTAAGCAAAGTACTATCACGGTGGCGCGGGCGACGGTCGAAATGGCCCGTATCCAGTCGTGAATCGCAAAATTCCAACCCGGAATGAGCATCAGGATCGCCACGACGAGTGCAAGACAACCGGATGTCGTGAAGAGCACCCAGGTGACCAGATCCCAACGTGAGGTTTCCTTCTCGCG
>JBEKGV010000110.1:0-8831 GCA_050012615.1 Acetobacteraceae bacterium
TCGTAGACGTCAAACAGCGAAACGCCGGCGATCAAATGGCGATCGGCACCCCGCGCTGCGCGTAATACCGTGTCGGCGGCGACACCCGAATCAACCAGAAACGCGAAGTCGCGTCGCAGTGGCTGGAACGCCGGCAGATCCGGGGCCGATTTGCGTCGTCGTTTCGGCTCGGCGACCGCATCGAGGTTGAATTCGAACGCCACCGCCGGTCCGCCCAGACCGATTGTCGCCAGAACCCGTGGATGCAGTTCCCCGAACGAGCCGAGCACCGTCTTCGGCCCCTGCCGCACGGTGCCGGACCGGCCGGGGTGGTAGAAAGCAGGGGCGTCGGGCGTCACCATCAGTGCCTCCATCGGCACGCCGGCCGCTGCCAGGCCCGCCCAGAGGTCGGCTTTGGCGTCCATCGCGTCCACGTCCCGCGCCGGCCTCCGCCAGGACCGTCCGCTGCCCCCGGCGCGCACCCCGGCGGCCATCAGGCATTGTCCATCGGCCGCGTCCGTCCGGAACGCGGGCCCGACCTCGAACAGCGCCATGTCGGGATATCCGCGGGCCGCGTTGCGTTGCGCCGCGAGCGCCAGAGTGGCGACCGCCGTCGGCCGCAATTGGTCCAGATCCGCCGCGATGGGATTGGCCAGATGCAGAACGTCCGGTGTCTGGCCAAACAGCGCCGCCTCCGCTGCCGCCATGAAGCTGAACGTGACACATTCCACGAGCCCTTGTGCCGCCAGCGTGCGGCGGATGAGTTCGGTGCGCTGCTGTTTCGGCGTTAGAGTGGCGAGCGGCACCGGCGCCATCCGCGGCAACGAGACCGGAGGCACCGCGTTGAGGCCCTTGAGGCGCAGAACTTCCTCGATCAGGTCGCATTCCGGTTCGATCACCGCGCAGCCTTCGGCGACCTTCGCGGCGACCGCGGCAGACAGCGAGGGCGACAAATCGAGCGCCACACTCGCCGCGATGTCGTTGCGCCAGGACGGCACCGCGACCGTTAGTTTGCCGGCATCACGAGCCCGCACGGTGAAGCCAAGCCCTTCGAGGGAGGCTACCGCGTCATCGGGGGAAATATCCGAGCCGCCAAAGCCTAAAACGCGAGAGAAACGCATGGTGGCGTCGCGCTGCCAGGCAGGTTCGGCGCCAGCCGCGGTAACCTGGCCCGGCTCGCCGCCGCAAAGCTCCAGTATCATCGCTGTTGCCGCCTCGATCGCGTCCGGCATCAGAGCGGGATCGAGACCCCGTTCGAACCGCTGCCGCGCATCCGAAATGATTTGGTGGCGGCGGCCGGTCAGCGCGACACGCACCGGATCGAACAGCGCGCATTCAATGAAAACAGTGCGTGTCGTCTCATCGCAACCGGTGGCCTCGCCGCCGATCACGCCGGCGATCGATTGCACACCGGCCTCGTCGCAGATCGCGCAATCCTCGGGGTCGACGACATAGTCCTTACCGTTGAGTGCCCGCAGCGTCTCGCCCGCTCCGCGCCGGAGCGTCAGAACGCCGCCCTTCAATTTGGCGACGTCGAATACATGCAACGGGCGGCCGAGATCGATCGTGAAGAAATTGGTCACGTCGACCAACGCGTTGATCGGCCTCAATCCAATCGACGTCAGCCGATCCTGCAGCCATCTCGGACTGGGCGAATTCCGCACACCCTGAATGGCGCGCCCAAGAATCCAAGGGCAGGCCTCAGGAAAATCGATCTGCCAGCGCGGGCCTCCGTCGATCGATGGCACGATCTTCCTTGGCCGGAATGGTTTCAGAGTGCCGATCCCGGCGGCGGCCAGGTCGCGGGCAACGCCGCGAACACCGAAACAATCGCCGCGGTTGGGTGTTACGCTGATATCGATGATCGGATCGTCGAGCCCCGACCAGCTCGCGTAGGACACACCGATTGGTGCATCGGACGGCAGTTCGACAATGCCGGCATGATCTTCCCCAAGACCCATCTCGCGAGCGGACAGCAGCATCCCGGCACTTTGCACGCCGCGGATTTCTCCGACCTTCAAGGTGACGTTGGTACCGGGAATGAAACTGCCGGGTGCCGCGAATACCGCCTTCATGCCGGTCCGCGCATTCGGTGCGCCGCACACGACAGAAACGATTCCGTCTCCGGTATCCACCTTGCAGGCGCGCAGCCGATCGGCGTTCGGGTGGGGCGCCGCCTCGATCACGAGCGCGACGCGAAACGATGCGATGGCGGCGCCGCGGTTCTCCACGCCCTCGAGTTCCAGGCCAATGCGGGTCAGAGTGTCGGTGATGGCTTCGATGGCGGTGTCAGTCTCCAGATGGGTCTTCAGCCACGACAAGGTGAACTTCATGGTTCAGATCCCCTCATGCAGCATTGTTGGCGCGAGCGGGTTGAACCCGTAATGCCGCAGCCACCGGAGGTCGGACTCGTAGAACGGCCGCAGATCGGACATGCCGTGTTTGAGCATCGTCACGCGCTCGACTCCCATACCCCACGCGAAGCCTTGCCATTCGCGCGGGTCGATGCCGCAATTCGCCAGCACTCGTGGATGCACCATTCCAGAGCCCAGTATTTCGAGCCAGTCACCGCCTCGGCCGAGTTCGCCGGTGCGGCGGTTCCACCCGATATCGACCTCCATGGAGGGCTCGGTGAACGGAAAATACGACGAGCGGAAGCGAACCGGCAGATCGGCGATCGCGAAGAAGCCGCGCAGGAAATCGGTGAGGCAGCCTTTCAAATGTCCGAGGTGCAGATCGCGGTCGATGATCAATCCCTCGCATTGATGGAACATCGGCGAGTGGGTGGCGTCATGATCGGCGCGATAGGTGCGGCCGATCACGATTGTCCGGATTGGCGGAGGCTGCGTCAGCATTGTGCGGATTTGTACCGGCGACGTATGCGTCCGCAGCACCGGCGGCGGTTCATTACCGTGCGGCGGAAGGTAGAATGTGTCGTGGTCGGCGCGTGCGGGGTGATGCGCGGGGATGTTCAGCGCGCCGAAGTTGAACCAATCGCTTTCGACGTCCGGCCCCTCGGCCACGCTGCAGCCCATGGCTCCGAAGATCGCGGTGATTTCTTCCATGGTCCGGGAAATCGGATGGATCAGCCCGGTCTCCCGCGGCAGGGGCGGCAATGTCGGGTCGATCCGTTCTTGTGTCAGACGCTGGTCCAGTGCCGCGGATTCAAGTTCCGCCTTCCGGGCCTCGATTGCTCGGGTGAGGGCATCCTTGAGTTCGTTCAGAGCGGCACCACGCTCCCGCCGGAGCTCCGGCGGGGTTTTGCCCAGATCGCGCAGCAGCCCGGTCAGGCCGCCGTTACGGCCCAGTACCGCGATGCGGATGCCGTCCCAGGCACGCAGATCCGTCGCGGCCGCGAGTGCCGCGTCGGTCTCGTTCCTGAGGGCGAGTAGATCGTCTGTCATTGACTTTTCTCATGCGAGGGGCCCGAGGGAACATTTTCCGGTGGGGCGGCATTTGCCGGATCGGACATTTTCCTCTTGGCGCCCATTAACGCGAACGGCCACCCAGAGCGAGACCGGGTGGCCGCGGAATTAAGACCCAGGGGAAAACCGCGTCAGACGAGCGCGGCCTGGACCTTATCGATGATGGCCTTGAACGTCTCGGCGTCATCATAGGCGATGGCGGCGAGCACCTTTCGGTCCATCTCGATCCCGGCCTTTTTGAGGCCGTTGATAAATCGCGAGTAGGTCAGACCATGCTCGCGTACCGCCGCGTTGATGCGCTGGATCCAGAGCCCGCGGAATTCGCGCTTTTTCACCCGCCGGTCGCGGTAGGCGTACTGCAGGGATTTCTCCAGCCGCTCCCGCGCCGCGCGATAGGTGGTGGATGTGCGCCCATAGAAGCCCTTGGATTGCTTCAGGACCTTTTTGTGCCGTGCGTGGGTGGTAGTGCCCCGTTTGACGCGTGCCATGCCGTTTCCCCTTCAGACCAGCCCGTAGGGCGCCCATTGCTTGACGGTCTTCGCGTCCATTTCTGTCAGCGTCTGACTGCCGCGATTGGTGCGCTTCATCTTCTGCGAGCGGTTGATCAGCCCATGGCGCTTCATTCCCGGGCCTGCCAGCACCTTGCCGGTCGCGGTGATCTTGAACCGCTTCTTGACCGACGACTTGGTCTTCATCTTGGGCATTTGGTCTCCTCTTCAATGCAGGCTTTCCGGACGGACCGGGAAGCTGTCGCGGCCGGGCATGCCCATTTCAGGCCCGGTCTCGCAGACAAGGCGCGGGGTATAGCGGCGACCTTGGGCTGGTGCAAGGACGGTTTGGGACGGTTTGGGCTCCCCGGGCCCGGCGTTGCTGGCCCATGCGGTCTGGCCGTAGGTACGGATGACCGCGAAAGTCTTCAGGGACAACGCGATGCATCCCCGGGCCATGCGCCGCTGCCGGTTCCTCGGCATTTCCGATGGGGCCGCGGGATCTTGCGGCGGTGAGACAGTTGGCGGCCGCGTCAGGCTATCGTGGCGAGAAAGCAGTCGTTCCCGTGCCGTCGGACTTTCCTAACCTTCGGGCGTCGGCGGACGTCGGCGTCGACATGCTGGGAAGGATCGGGATCAACGTTAAGGCACGTTATACAGACCGGGGCTCCACGCCGCGGTCGCCGGCGAAAACCGAACCGGTTGAGCAAGGCGGTTGGAGTGCGTTTCACACGTATTGGTCGGGCCTCGATCAGCTCGACCCGGCGGTGCATGTGTGGATCCGGGGTAACGGCGGCGCGGCCTCCCGGGGTTGGCCGGAAAGTCCTCGGTTGGGGGCGCTGCGAGACGAATGGCTGTCCGCGAGCGATCTCATGTCCCAGAAACGGATCGCGGAGGATATTCAGCGGCAGGTGTTCGTTGATGTTCCGTATATTCCGCTGGGGCGGATTCTCCCGGCGTGGGTATACCAGCGGAATGTGACCGATGTGCTGACAGGGTTTTTTCTGGAACGTGCGGAAGTGGTGAGTTTGTCCCATTCCGGTCGTAAAATGTGGTGTCCATCATGACACGAAAGGAAAGCGGAATCGGCTATTGTCTGAACCATCTCCACGCCCAATATCGATGCATGTATTTCAACACGAGTAGTGAAATTTCAATGGCGATGATCGAATGCGAGCTCACGAAATGGCGGCACTGAGCGGGTTTCTGGGTAAATTGTTCGCCCACATTAAGGCAAAAATCGACCATCTTATCGAGAGAGTCGCGTCGAAATCCACGCGGCGCGACACGGAGGTCTCTCACCCTCCAGACGAGGCCTTTGACATTCCTGTACGGCTTGCGATTGATCAATGGGACGTGCTCAGCGAGATCACTGTCACGCTTGATGGCAAGTACATCGCGATCGATCCACCTGGCTTCGCGGAAGTCTCGCTTTCCCCCGGCATCGCGCACGTCTTCGTCGCGCGCGGAACCCGGGCGGGAATGCCCGTCAGCGGGACGCTCACGTGCATGGTTACCGCGGATGCGGCGAACAAACCACTCGCCATGACTCTGGTTTAGGGAGCGGATCCATGCCAATCGCTTTCGCGGGCAAGGGAATACCGATCACGCCGGACGACATTCAGGCCGCCGCGGCGGCACTCGGGGGAGATCAGGCTGCATTGTGGTCGTTGATGGCGGTGGAGACACAAGGGTTCGGCTTCCTCCGCGACCGGCGCCCCTGCATTCTGTTCGAACGCCATATCTTCCGCCTGCGCACCGGCGGAAAGTATGACCAGGAGTATCCGAATCTCAGCAATCCCAACCCCGGTGGCTATTTCGGCGGCGCGGCGGAATACGACCGCCTTGGCAAAGCGATGCAACTCGACGAGCGGGCCGCCCTCGAGAGCGCCTCCTGGGGACTGGGCCAGGTAATGGGATACAACGCCGTCATCGCCGGGTTCGCCGACGTGTACGCCATGGTGGCCGCGATGGTCGCCGGTGAGGACGCCCAACTGTCGGCGACAACGACTTTCATTACCGCCAATCCGCCCTTGTGCACGGCGTTCCGTGACCGTGACTGGAGCAGAATAGCATTTTATTACAACGGTCCCGATTACGTCAGGAACCACTACGATGAAAATTTGGAACAACATTATGACGAGTTCTCGATACCCGGCAATCTCCCGGACATTGATGTGCGGACAGCGCAGGTTTGTTTGTTTTATTTGGATTACCTGTTGAACGGCGTGGACGGACTGTTCGGACCGAGGACACTGGCGGCGGTCCGTGCGTTCCGTCTCGGGAATGGGCTGCCGGCAGGCGATCTTGACGCCAACGTTATCGGCTTGCTCCGCTCGGATGCGGACATCTGATCATGTGCGACCCAATGCATATATCAAATAGCCGACGTTATGCACATCGCTTTGCCTGGGCCGCTTTGAGGGCTTTGAAACCCCTCCATCCCCAATAAACCCGGTGATAGACGATCAGGCCATTTTCGATATCCATCGACTCAACCAGGTCGACCTGATCCCCGGTCGGGGTCTTGCGCGGATACACCCATGAGGGGAGTTCCCCGTTCGAGAGAAACAGACCGGACCGGTAAAGCCGCCGAAACTCCCGTGCCAGAACTTCAAAGTTAATGGCGAACAACTGCTCTATCGCGCCACGGCCTCTGAGGATGCCCTCCTCCTTATCCGGATACATCGCCAGAATTGCCGGAGTTTCGAGAACGGCATGCTCCGCGTACAGCGCCATCACACCATCAAGGTCGTGCGAATTAATTGTCGCGTGCCAACGATCATAAATATGGCGGATCCGCGCGTCGCTGTTGGCAGGCATGATTTTGTCCTCCGGAAAAGTGAGATCTGATGATCGCCGAACCATCGACGCGATTACCTTGACCTCACACCAGGCCTGGGTTCCTGACATGGTTATGTCAGCAGAGATCGCGCCAACACACGAGCCTGGCTTGCTTCCGTGGAATGGTGAGTTTTGAGCATCAGCGAGCCGACGCCGGCGCAGCGATGTTCTCCAGGCTCAACGGCGTCCGCCGAGCCAGCGATGCGAGGAACTTACTCCGCTGCCTGTTCCGTCTTCCCGGCCATGGCGCGAACCCGAGGCATCACCTCCGCCGCGAATCGCCGCATGTCGGCCTCGAACGGCTGATACTGCAGCATGAATGTCTCGATCCCCGCACGGTTGAAGGCGACAATCCGTTCCGCGACCTGATCGTAACTGCCGACAAGCCCAGCGGCGGTGCCTCCATTGCTGCCGACGCGAGGGGTGCGTCGCATCGTCGCCGCCATCACCGATTTCGGGTCGGTGTTCGCATTCTGGGCCATGCGTATCTGCAGGTCCTTCGAGGCCAAAGCGAACAGATGCATATGGTGCGCATGGGCCTCCGCCTCGGTCGGACGCGCGATCACGAACGCGGACAGCCCGAACCGCAACGGTGCGCCCAGGCGAGGTCTCGCGGCGACATCGGCGATCAATGCGGCGACATCGTCAATCGGCTGGCCGTTAATGAACCACACGTCGCCCATGTCGGCGGCCAGTGCGCGGGCGGGCTCGGATTCACCGCCGATATAAATACGCGGGCGGGCACGCCAGGGATCGCCGGGACGGAGCGTGTAGTCGTCGACCTGAAAATTGGCACCATCATGGGTCAGCGTCTGTCCGCGCATCAGCGGTTCCACGACCGATAGCCATTCGCGGCCATAGGCGTAGCGTTCATCGTGCTCGGCGAAGCCGATGCCGGCTTTTTCCAGCTCCGGCCGGTTCCACGCGTTGACCAGATTGATGGCGAAGCGGCCGCTGCTGATATGCTCGATGCCGAGCGCCATCTTGGCCAGCACGACCGGGTGATACAGATACGGCTTGACCGCCGCGATGACCTCGATTCGCTCGGTCAACGCGGCGAGGGCGGCCGACGCGGTCCATGCTTCGAGTTCATCCAGCGGTGCGTGATGCGGGTTGATCGTGTGCTGCGCGACCAGGGTGCTGTCGAAGCCAAGCGCCTCCGCCTCGACGATCAGCCGCCGGTTGCGCTCCCATGAGGCGTCGTAGGGTTCGTCCGGGTCCTGCATCGCCGCCCGACTGCCGTGGACCAGAGCCCAGATGCCGAAGCGGATGGGGGGAGGGATCATATGCGGCGCCAGTCGTCCTGTTTGCTGGCCCATGATGACGCGAACGGGCGCCGTGTGCTACGGGAAACGATCGTTGGGGTGAGGCTTGCGCCCTTAGCTCAGGTGGATAGAGCAACAGCCTTCTAAGCTGTGGGTCGGAGGTTCGAGTCCTCCAGGGCGCGCCACATTTCAATGGGTTAGGAGAGCAGTAGTTGTCACAGTTGTCACTGGTTGTCAGAATGGCTCCGTGGTGACAGCCGAACGACCTTCGAGGTCTCGATGGCATTTTCCCAGAGCTTGATCGCACTCAATGCGACTTCGCTGCGCCTCGGCAGATAGGTGTCAATGATCTTCTGACAGTAATCGATGCCATGCCCGCTTAGGGCGGCGATTTGCGGAGTTGTCGCGCCCGCCTCGGCCAACCGCACGATACCCGTCCTCCGAAGATCGCGGCGCTGCAAATCGTCGATGCCAGCCTTCCTTGCTACCAAGTCCCATGCTCGGCAGAAGTTGCGGTAGGCCCATGGCTTGCCGGTCGGGGAGGGGACGAGAAGCAGGGTGCTGGTTAGGTTTCGGTACTGGCGCTGGGTAGATAGCGGTTTAGGAGTCCAGTCCGTTGCAAGTCGCGCCCGGAGAATTGGCTCCAACGCACTGTGAACCGGCACATCGATAAGCTCGTTAGTCTTCTGTTGTCGCAACGAAATGTAAAGTCGATTGTCCTTTTCCCTAATCCGCGAGGTCGTCATGGACAGTACGTCGCTCGGCCTCTGAACCGTGTACAACATAAGGATGATAGCGAGTCGCAACGATGGACTGGCAGCCGCGAGAAA
>JBEKGV010000111.1:0-9209 GCA_050012615.1 Acetobacteraceae bacterium
GTGGCGGCCGGCGGCAGTCTCACGGTTAACAACGCGCTGGAGATCGGTAACGGCGGCAAGTTGACGATGGCCGGCGGCACCGCGACAGGCGGCGCCGTGGCTGATTGCATCTACGTGCAAACCGGCGGCACGCTTACCGGTTTTGGCACGCTGGACACGCGCGCCGGCGCGGCCGTCGATGACGACGGGACCATTGTCGCGACCGGTGGCACTCTGACGGTGAACGGCAACATCGGCGGCGAGGGTTCGTTACAGATCGCGGCCAACAGCACCGCCATGCTGACCGGAACCAGTTACGGCGTGGCGGGCATTTCGTTCGTTGGCGCGGACGCGACTCTGTCGCTGGCGACCGGCGCCAAGGTCGCGAACCCCATCTCCGGCTTCACGTTCGGTGACATTATACAGATGGCGAACGTCGACGCCGTGTCGTTCAACGCCGCGAACGGCAACCTGACATTGAGCGACAAGGGTCTGCAAGTGGACATCCTGCATCTGGCGGGAAGTTCGCCCCTCGGCTCGCCGGACTCATGCGGCCGATGCGTTCGCGTTGTAATGGACAAAAGGCATGTCCCGGCCGGGCACTTTGTCCAACCGCAGCAATTTTGGCAGCGCTCGCGCCAGCCTGGCATCGCCTTCCACGCGGATGCTTTCCTTGAACGCCGATTGCCAGGGAGTCGTCCCAACGAAAACCGAAACAATGTCCGTGATTGAACATCGCACCAAAAGATCGATCGGATAGCCCGGATCTTTCGCACAGACATCGGCCTCTTTGTGCCGTTCCAGAATGAGCCACATCCGCTGGAACTTTGTCCGGGCCGCGGGAACACCCGAGAACTCGAACTGCACGATGACACGATCGGGCGGCAATTCATCGGATTTTATCCTGACCCGCATGGCCCACAGAAGCAGACCAGGATCCAGATCGTCCGCGGTGATCCTGCCGCGGGCATATTGCACGCCCCAATCGCCGAGGGCCGCAACCAGTCCGCGAAACGCTTCGCCAGCCGGGGTCAAATGATACTCACCGCCCCGCCGGGAACTCGACCGGATGCGCTGTACCAAACCGTCAGCTTCCAATTGGCGCAGACGCTCAGCCAACAAGGCCCGCGACATCAATGGCACGCCCTGGTGAATTTCGTTGAACGTATGGGCGCGAGACATCAACTCCCGGAGCACGAGCGGTGTCCATCGCGTGGCGAAGATCTCGGCGGCCTTGGCGATCGGACAAAACTGGCCATATCCGTTTTTCATACCGCGATCCCCTCATGGCGCGCTTTCTCGCAAGGCGTATCGGATGTGAAGGGACTTTCATAGTTCATTTTCTGAACCGGCGCGGTTCAGTTTTCGTCCTTGGCAAGCCGCGACCAATTGGCGTTTCGTGCCTGGACGCTGGCGATCAGCGCATTATCCGCACAGGAGACGGGAATCATGACACCTCAAGGAAAACAAACGATCATACCGAATCCGACACGGCGCTCGGTTCTGACGCTTCCATTGATTCTGGCCGCCGGTCGCGCCCATGCGGGAAGCGATACGAAGTACGGCCCAGGGGTCAGCGATACGGAAATCAAAATCGGGCAGACGATGCCTTACAGTGGACCGGCATCGTCGTTCGGCGCCACCGGGAAAGCCGCCGCCGCTTACTATCGGATGGTTAATGACCAAGGCGGCGTTAACGGCCGGAAGGTCAATCTCCTCAGTCTTGATGACGAGTTCAGTCCGCCAAAATCCGTTGAAGCCGTGCGCCGTTTGGTTGAGGATGACCAGGTGCTTGGCATTTTCGGCTCGCTTGGTACGCCTGGAAACGCGGCGGCGCAACGTTATTTGAATGACCACCGGATACCGCAATTCTTTATTTTCAGCGGTGTCGCGCGCTTCCGCGATCCGAAGCGCAACCCCTGGTCCATCGCCGGCGACCTCGCGTTCGCGAGCAGCGCCAAGGCGTTCGCTGGCCATGTGCTGCGAACTAACCCCGAGGGCAAGATCGGCGTGCTGTTTCAGAACGACGATTTTGGCAAGGATCATCTGGCCGGATTGCGACTTGGCCTCGGCGAGAAAAACGCCGCGATGGTTGCCGGGACCGTTTCGTATGAGGTAACGGACCCGACAGTCGACGCGCAGATCATCACGTTAAAGGAATCCGGCGCCGACGTCGTGATGCTCGCCACGATACCGAAATTCGCCGCGCTCTCGATTCGCAAGATTCATGAGATAGGCTGGAAACCTCAAATCCTGCTGGCGTATCCAGGCGCGACCATCGAAGGTGCCTTAAAACCCGCTGGGCTTGATGCATCGACAGGTATCGTGACCGTCGAATACATCAAACAGCCGGGCGATCCGGTCTGGGCTGGCGACCCCGAAATGCAGGCCTATCTCGCGACCATGAAGAAGTACGCGCCCGACCAAAATCCAAACGACAGGACCAGCGTGTCCGGCTACCATGGCGCCGCGATGGTGGTTTCGTTATTAAAACAGTGCGGTGACGATCTGACGCGGGAGAATCTGTTGAGACAGGCGACCCATATGCGCGATGTGCGCGTACCGATGCTGCTGCCGGACGTATTGGTCAATACGACGCCGGATAATTATATGGCGATCAATCAGATGCGATTGCAGCGCTTCGATGGATCTGGTTGGGTCGTGTTCGGCGACGTCGTTACCGGATAACCGGCCGGCGCGGGACAGAGGAGACTTCAGAACTTCCGGCTGTCGTAAGCCCAATGGAGCAAGGCCTGGCGTTGCCGGCGGCGGCAATCCAGGTCTCCGGGTTCGCAGTTGTTCCGGATTTGCGCGATGTGCCGCCGTATCGCTTTCCAGCGTTTGATTTGGCGTTGATCCTCGTCCGGCATGCGGCGGCCCTGATAATACCGGCAATGAGTTCGACGATGACCTGGTCCTCGATCAGAAGGTCGGCGGTAAATTCGCCGACGATCACGTCGTCGTAAAAGACGACGATGCCCCGCTGTTGGACAGCGCCGAGCCCGCGTTTTCGCATCTCGTGGGCAAGAGCGTTCTCATAGACCTTTTCAGCAAACCCATGGCCGAGCGCATTGGCGACCCTGAAAGCACACCCAATGATCCGTTCGGTCACTGGCTCCAGCAACCGCCCATCCCCTTCATCCATCTTTATCCCCTTCATCCGCCTTAAAAACCTGGCCTGGCGCGGCACCGGCTTCCGACGGCGTGACTGTCTGACACCGCGAGTGCTAACGAATCATGAAGCCCTCAGGCCGTAATGGCCTGAACCCGAATCGTTCTTTTGTTTCACACCCGCTGATCTCCGGAATGGCCGGGCGGGATGTGAATCGGCGGATCATTCAAATTCGGCCGCCCAGCCGAGGGGGTTCACTTTAGCCTTTTGGTTCCGGCTCGTCCGGCTTGGGACATGTGTCGGTCGATGCTGATGTCCGGGACTATATGGATGTCCAACTCAGCTTCTCTTTTTCTATCGATCAAACGTACCTGCCAGAGATTATCGCTGCTGTGGAAGAGTTCTTTCTCAAGCAGAGGCCATCGGGCGAATAAGTCGACAACAGATCGGGGGAGATTCTCAAATGGCCCCTGATGACACGACTGTTGGGTCTAGGCCAAGTAACGATCGGATCCAAATCCGCCAGAATGGGATGGGTTACTGTCCGGACAAATGACCGTCGTTCGGTGACCTTACGAAACACAATTTATCACCACGTCGGGACAGGCGGCCGCACGGACCGCCGGGCCGTAACCGGCGCGTGACAGCAACCGGCCAGACCTGGTCAGGCGCCAGAGCGCCTCTTGGAAGGCCCTCAGGGAGCGTCTTCGGTCGTCGAGAAGCTACGAGCAGGCCTTCCCGTGATCCGCCCTGGCGCCGTCAGCTTTCGCGGCCGCTTCGGTCATATACTCGCCTTTCTTTGTCTTGCCGTACCATTCCGTGCCAGGGCAGTGGTAGACCTTGCTCGCGGTGTTCACCCAAACCTGACCCGCGGATCCGGCAGGGGGAGGTGACGCCTGCGGTCGCGACGCAACCCCTGTCGACACCGGCGGCTGCGCTGGTGGCGCCGTGGAGGCTGGCGTGGTTCCAGGGGGAGTAGCGCTGGGGGTCGCACTCGCGGGTGCGGTCGCATCCGTGAATGCCTTCACTCCGCCGTGGCCTCGGCACGCACCGCTTCGCTTGGTTCCGCTAAAGCTCGTGCCATCCTTGCAGGTCGCCGTCACCGGGCTCTGGGTCTGTGCCACGACGGCCGCGCTTAGTCCCGCCCCAAAGGCGAGGGTCAAAAGAAAAATCTTCACGTTATCAACCTCCAATCGCGCGCCGATCGTCCGACGGTTCGTTTCTGGACCAGCACCGCCAATTGGATCGCGTCCAACCACGGCGAGGCGTGGCGGATCGCACCGACTTCGTAACGCATGTCCACACGCACCTGCGTGCTTTTCAGCCGTATCACGAACATTTGTCAACCCTATCACAGGTTTTTTGCGAGCTTATGACGAAGCTTTTGCGATCGCGGACGAACCCGGCCTCCCTCTGTGCAGCCCCACCACGGTCACGCCTGGCGTTGCCCGCTGTTCAATTCCGCCACGATTCATGCCGGTAGCGACGTCGGAGCAAACGGCGCGACACGGTTATCGATCGTATCCGGAGGCCGGTTCGTCGCTTTGACCACGGTCATTGGGGCGGCGTGGCTGAATCGCCGGCCGCTGTGGCCTCGACGACTCTGGGTGGGTCTGGCCAGAAGGAGGGGCGGCGAAATGGCGTGATCCGGTTCCGTCTTGCATAGTCTGGGCGGTACCTGGAAACTCGTAAGGATCGCGTCACGAATTCGGCGCGGGAAGACGCTAACCACAAAACGGGGACCTCATGAAAAAAGCTATTTTCGGTGCGATCGTCGGCCTGGTTTGCCTGAACCTATGCGGCGGCTCAGCCAGAGCGGACGATCAATCCTGCAAAGCGCAGGCGACCGCGAAGAAATTGGCTGGTGCCGCGCAAACCAGCTTCATGAAGAAGTGTCAGACCAATGCGGCGACGGCATGCGACGCACAGGCGGCCGACAAGAAACTGGCCGGCGCCGCCAAAACGAGTTTCACCAAGAAATGCGTGAACGACGCTGTTGGAGCGTGAGTGCACCGGTACTGGACGGCTGACCGTCCAGTACCGCCCCATGGCGCCGAAGGGGCGATGAACTATCGTTTCTCGGCGAGGAAACCGCTCAGGAGGGACTGCGCCACGTTCATCAATGCGCTGGCGCCCGCGACTCTTGCGTCGGTATTGCCGCCGGCGTTCGCAAGGCTCGCGGCGAGACCGCCAAGAAGGCCACCCGACTCAGGTTGAGTACCGGCAGTGCCGGCATCGGTTGTTTCATCTGCCGGATGAATACCGAGGATGATGGCGAGTTGATGGGCGAGTGGCGGCGGCAGGACATCTCCCAAATGGGCCAACAACGCGCCGACGATGGGGGTCACGGTCGTAGCTGGCTGGCCGGTCTGCGCGCAGATTTTTTCGATCAGTTCATTCATCATGGCTGTGTAGCCTCCTGCCTTGGGTCATGGCGGCGATCGATAACATCGGCCACCGCTCTGCTCAGCAGGCCACGCGGTCTCGGGCGGCGCAAGGGTCGGTTGCACGCCGCCGACCATCTCGTGGTAAAAGATCCTCCGATGCCGGGTTAGCACAGTGGTAGTGCAGCGGTTTTGTAAACCGAAGGTCGGGGGTTCAAATCCCTCACCCGGCACCATGATGCCCTGGACTTCCGCCTCTTTTTCTCCCACGCATATCGCGCGGAGGATGCGAACAGAGCGTGATTGCGCGCATAGCGGGGGCACAAGATCGGGGCACCGAATGGCGCGCCCGGGCTGCCGGCAAAAAGGAGAGGAGCTCTAAGCTCGTCAGAGCGCGACGATAACCGACTGTTGACGGAGAAGGCCTACATTTTGACGTGTCGCCCAGAAAACCTCATTCTTCGCAAGAATGAGAGGAAGGGCGTGGTTTGGTGCCGGAAGAACCATTTCATCGCGTCGAAAATCCAACCAGTCAGACTGCGGCTATTGCCCTGTTGCAGGAACAATCCCGGGAAATCTGGGGACGACCGGCAAGGGGAAGTGGTCAACCATCCGTGAAAGCGTACCCTGGAAAATTACCTGACCGAAGGGGCGTCGAGTTCACAACCGATGTTGAGCCAATGCCGGGTAGTGCGCCGAACGAGGCCCGGTGGTATTGGGAATGGTGCCCGGGAGTGCTTCTACGGCAGAAGGATGGTGAAGATTTTGCCTGCATTCCCGTGACTGCTTTCAAGAACATGCAGCCATGACGGTTAACGTCCTTCAATATCTTTCCGACTTCGAGGTCGTACCACACGCAATTATCTGGCGGCCGTTGCGGTATTGCACGCTCGTAATTCGCGAAGGCGAAGACGATCTTGATAAGTTCAAGGGTGCGAGTTTTACAATCGGCAATGAGATACGGTTTGATCTTCGTGTGTATCAGGGACACATCCATTCTGAAGTCACAGTCACGCTCTATCTCCCTGAAGACGTGAGAGACGAAAAGCGCGTGGCTGAGATGGTATCTCGAGTTGTCAAAGAGATGGAGATACCAATTACCGCGGTTGCGTGGAAACGTGGCCAAAACTTTCGCTTCGGCAGACTTGAGAGATCGCCAGCCGACCGGCTCCAGGAGCGGGAGGCTCGCATTCTTGTTCTAAAAATCGCAGCGAGCCAGCCCAAACAGTCGGTTACAATCGAAAAACTGCGCGAGGAGATTCCAAAATATTTCGATCTTTCTCCACTCGACCGGCGGCAGTCACCAACACGAAAAAATGAGAGATATTGGCAAATAATCGTTCGCAACACGATCTCATCCCATACGACTGGTTCACGAACCATCTTCGCGCAGGGATGGGCGAAGAAAGTTCCGAACGGCATCAGGGTTACGCCCCGCGGGATGAATTATTTGAACAGCATAGGGTTTGTATCGCTGACCGGTTCTGATCTCGAGAACGACAAGTAACGCGCCTTATATCCTGGCGGCAACCATTTGAGTTCGCAATTGGATTTCGCCTTTTTGTCCCAAACGAACCACGCATAGGCGGTCGTGCCACTGCCTTTCACAACCGCACCGGCCGGGTAGAAGGTAATCCGTTCGCTGAATACCCACACACGAGCAGGAGGCCGCTTTGCGAAGATTGTTCGCTGACGGTTAGCACCCTCGAGGAAGGCAAGACGAAGGAGTAGGCATAATTTGTGCGTTGATTGGCGCAGACCGGCTTCGACAAAGCCCTCGGCACTATTATAGGGCGGATTGGTGACGACGTTCTCGACCATCCGATCGGATTTAAGGAAGTCGACGCCGAATTGACCATAGCCCCGGTCGAAAAGGTCGCTTGCCTCTATCGGGCGGCCGGTATCGTTGAGCACGCGCGCCATCGTGCCATCGCCACATGCAGGCTCCCAGATGCAGCCCTCAAAGCGCTCATTGTCGATCAGCGCATAGGTGGCCCACTCAGGCGTTGGGTAGAAATCCGGCCCCTCAAGGTCGGCGAATCGCTTGAGCGCAGGCTTGAAACCACCGTTCAGATTGTAGGTCGAATCCATGCGGGGGATTCTAACTGGTGGAGCACAAAAAGGGAACTACCCCCTATATGTTGGGCTAACAAGACAGCGGGCCCTACGCCGACCGAACAAAAGCTTCTCTACCGGCGCGGCGAATCGGTTCGGAACCGGGGCGCCGGAATTATTCGAATCCGGATCGTACCCGCATAATGGTGTGCGGGTATCTGCGGGAATTTCTGATCGAGTGCGAGGAGGTCAAAGCGGCGTTAAAACAGTCTCAGCCCAAAGGTAGCGACCGCCGGAGGCTGTGTTCCTCCTTTGCGCCAGACCGTGAGCTTGCCCTATTTCTGCTTGTCTTCTTTCCCTCTCATCTCCTTGAAGGCACTGAGAGCATCGACGAGTTTTTCAAATACGACGATCTCGTCCTTCCGCATTTTTCTGGATTCCAATATTTCGGTTGTCTCATCCTTTCCGAGCTTCGCGGCCGTGGAATATATGCTCATCGATGCGAGGAAGTCCTTGGTAGCAACCTCAGTTTGATTCTCAGCGAACACCCGTGGCGTCGCTTCGCGGCTGACCATTTCGACGATCACTTTCACTACGCCTGGGGGCGACGCAGGAGCTGTGCTGGTTGATATGCCGCCGCACGGGGCACTGTTTCCATCCGGCAGCGGCAAGCCTTACGGGAACTTCCCGACCCAGGCCGCCAAGGTCATCGCATTGGTCGAGGCGCGGGAGAAGAAGGCCAAACGTCCGTTCCGCCGGTTCAGGGTGCATGACCTTCGCCATGGGTTTGCGATCACGGCGCTCCGTTCCGGCATGGACATTTATAGCCTGTCGTGCCACCTCGGTCATACGTCTGTCCGCACGACCGAAATATATCTGGGATACCTTACGGGGGAAGAGGAAGGGAGCATCAGATTTGCACAGGCGGGGGCACATAAGGGCATTCGTCTGGTAGCTTCGGCCTGAAAACCTTTTGTTGTCATCTAAGGCTTTGCCAAATCACACCGCTGCCAATGTATCGTTTTTGTAAACCGAAGCCCGGGGGTTCAAATCCCTCACCCGGCACCATGATTTGCAATCTGATTCACCACCATAACTTCCGATCACGCTGCCAATGCTTCGACCAGCAGGGAACGGAACCACACCTGCGCCGGATCGGTCGCCGAGCGACGGTGCCAGGCCATCGATACGGTCACAGAGAAATCGATCGGAAGGGGCATGATCGTGACCTCCGCGGTGGCGGCGATTTTCTGGGCCGTGAGGCATGGCACCGTGGCAACGAGATCGGACGCCGCGAGCGCGGAGGGCAGTGCCAGATAGGTCGCGACCAGGAGGGCGACGCGGCGCTTTAACCCGATACCCGCGAGGAGTCGGTCAACGGCGCCTCCGGTATCGCCTCGGGGCGAGACGAGGACATGATTGAGCGCGGCATACGCCTCGATCGACAATGGTTGCGATGTGCATGCGTGCCCCCTACGGGCAACCACCACCAACGGGTCGCGCAGCAGTACCATCGAGTCAAGATGTGTCGGTAGCCTACCCAGATGCGCGACGGCGATATCGATCGTTCCGTGATCGAGTTGCTCGGCGGCGTCGGTACCAGTCACCGGCGTCAGGCGTAGCGTCGCATCGGCCGCCTGTTTGGCGAAGCTGTCGGTAAGACGTCCGACAAGCGCGAC